>WQTX01000005.1 GCA_009786075.1 Bacteroidota bacterium
TAGTGAATTNTATTTCATTCCGGTTGGTGTCGTTCAAGATATTCCATTTCTCAAAGAAATGGAATATCTAAGAATGAAAAATAAATCACGTTGGTATAATTTCCGGATTAACTTCGTTGAGCTCCGCTTCGCTACGGTTGACAGGATTTTCCAAATCGCTCTGAAAGAGCAGCATACCCCAGCCCAATGGCAACGCCTTGGGGAATAATACGACATTCCACATTGCGCCTTGAAAAGGCAGCATAGATTATTTTTGAAAAATTATTCTGCCTTTACAAGGCGTTTATACGATTTTTTCTATTTGTCCCAAGGCGATGGTTGCTGAGCTTGTCGAAGTATGCCATTGGGCTGGGTTATAATTGCTTTTCAAGCAATAGGCTTACGCAACTATCTCACCCGCCTCTCACTCATGCCGTTGTCATACAATATTATATACATACCTTTTTCCGGCTCGTGCGCCAATTTTGCACCGGTAAGGCTGTAATAACCAATAATGCTCGGTAGAGACGCGGCGCGCCACGTCTCTACAATGCCCACGCCGCTACCGGTGGTGGTAAATTCGCCGGTTTTGGTTTCAAGCACGGTTTCGTTTTCGCCAAGTATTTGTAAATTATACTGATACGTAGTGTTTTCTTCCAAATTGGTAACTTTAAAACCAAATACATCGCCCGATGCTTTGGTTTGATTGCCAAAACTCAAACTCAACAATCTGCCTGCGGCATCGAATTCGAGTGCGCAAATAACCGTACCGTTTTGTGAAATTACCAAAGTATAATTGGTGGCATTGTCCACAGCATTCCATGCAAGCACGGCGTTGTTGTCTGTGGGAACGACTGCTACGCCTCTATCTGTGGGAATTTCTATATTGGAAACATCAACATTGCTGCTTTGTGTTTCTACAAACACGGCTTGCAAATTTCTATTGCTGTGCACTTCAAAGCTATAGCTTGCGTTGCGCGAAACTACTATGCCATTTTCAAGCCAATTGACAAATGTGTAACTATTACTTGCAGTAGCAGTTATGGTGTGATATGTGCTTTCTTGGAATGTACCGTTACCGGTTACACTGCCGCCTGCTGTTGCCGTTAGAGATATATTGTAACGAGGAGTTTCTCGAAATACCGCAGTAAGCGTTCTGTTTGCGTTTACAGAAAAAGAATAATTTGCATTATTGGAAACCGCAACGCCATTTTCCAACCAATTTACAAACGTGTAACCGGTGTTTGCAGTTGCTGTTACTGTACGGTTTGTACCTTCTTGATACGTTCCGCCACCGCTTACTACACCACCATTCGCAGGCATTGCCTGCAAGGTTATTCCATATTCTGCCACATTGTCGTAAACAGGCTCAATGTTGGCAAAATTTTTCCAACCTGTTGCTGCCTTATATGACGTTTGAGCCGATGCCGGAACAAACAACAGAGCATTGGCATAAGTAGTATTATCAAACACATTAGCATTTATGTTTTGAGGTGTAGCCCTTTGATTTGTAATTGAAAGCAAACTGCTACAACCGGAAAACGCAGAAGCACCAATGCTGATTACACTGCTTGGAATAGAAACCGAAGAAAGAGCAATGCAATTCTGAAAAGCAGAAGCCCCGATACTTGTTACACCGTTTGGAATTACATAATCTCCTGCTTTTCGGGCGGGGTAAATATGCAAAAAGGTTTTGTTTTTATTAAACAAAACGCCATTTTCCGAAGTATAATATCCATTTCCACTTCCTACATTAATGGCGGTAAGACTGTTACAACCGGCAAAAGCCTGTTCGCCAATAATGCTAACATTGTCGCCAAGTGTAACGGAAGAAAGCATAGTGCAGTTGGAAAATGCACCGTAATTTAAGATGCCGCCGGTTATGGTTACATTTTTGAGTGCTGTAGGAATGTAATAAGTAACAGAAGCGGTAGATGAATAATTTTGCTGCGTTGCTGTTCCGCCTGTATATAAATCTGAACCAAATACACGACCAAATAATGCTTGTTGATTGACTGCGGTTTCGCTCGTTCCTACAAAAGGTAATGTTATGGAAGTTAAAGAACTACAACCAAAAAAAGCATTATTTCCAATACTTGTAACCGAATTTGGTATTTCCATAGAAGTTAAACCTCTGCAACCGTAAAAAGCAGAATTTCCAATACTTGTAACAGAATTTGGTATTTCTATGGAAGTTAAACCTCTGCAACCATAAAAAGTACCCGCTTCGATACTTGTTACCGAATTTGGTATTTCTATGGAAGTTAAAGAACTACAACCATAAAAAGCATTAATTCCAATACTTGTAACAGAATTAAGAATTGTAGAAGTAAGACTGCTACAACCGTAAAAAGCAAAATCTCCAATACTTGTTACACCTTCGGGAATAGTAACCGAAGTAAGACTGCTACAACCGTAAAAAGCATTATTTCCAATACTTGTTACACCTTCGGGAATAGTAACCGAAGTAAGACTGCCACAGTCTCTAAAAGCACTATTTCCAATACTTGTAACACTACTTGGTATTTCAATGGAGGTTAAGTTGTAGCAATTTTTAAAAGCACTATTCTCAATAGTTGAAGGAACTCCTGTAATAACTATTTTTTTCAAACTCATCTCTAACCCATGAGCACTAGCAATAGGAGTTTTTAATTCTGCAATAGAACAATTAGAAAAAACGCCATTTCCGATAGTTGTTACAGAATTTGGTATTTCAACGGAGGAGGTTAAGCTATAGCAGTTGAGAAAAGCACTATTTCCAATACTTGTAACAGAATTAGGAATAGTAATTGAAGTAAGATTGCTACAATTACTAAAAGCACGAACTCCAATACTTGTAACAGAATTAGGAATAGTAATTGAAGTAAGATTGCTACAATTACAAAAAGCAGCCTCTCCAATACTTGTAACAGAATTAGGAATTGTAATTGAAGCAAAGCTACACCCCCAAAAAGCCACCCCTCCAATACTTGTTACGCTATTTCCAATTATCACAGTTTTAATATTTGCCCTTTGGAAATCCCAAGGTGAGGAAGATTCTGCATAATTATACATATCCCCTGTCCCACTAATAGTTAGCGTTTCATTACTATAAGTCCAAGTCAAATTCGCCCCACAACTTCCACTCTGCGCAAAAGCCATTGTTCCCATCAGCCCAAAAGCCGAAATCAAAATCATAAATTTTTTCATTGTATGTGTTGTTTTACTTCTGTCCTTGTGCAGAAGGTTTTAAGTTAATTGTAATGAAAAAAATTGTCCTCAATAGAATTTTTCTGTTTACATACACACATAAAAAAGCGTGGGACATTTACTTTTAATCTTTATCGGTTCTATAAGGTTCTGAACTACCTGTACTACCAAATAAACGAGTAAAGCCCACGCAAAACAGCGTGAGCATCATCGCTTTACTCTCGGTAGTACTTAGTAGTACTTAAAAATGTTCAGATTTTATAGAACCAAAAATAAAAGCTATAACGCTTTTTTCTAATTTAAAATGTGCGTATTACATTACGCTTTTCTTCTCATAGGCTCGTTGTTTTTTAATTTTATAATCGACAAATGTATACTAATTTTTGAAATAAAACTACACATAATAGTAAAAAAAATCCGCTTTCAAAAACTGAAAGCGGATTTTTTAAAAGTCTATTAGTCTAATGTCTAACTGTCTTGTGTCTATTTAAACAACGGATAATGCGCCATTAAATCATTCACTTTTTTGCGAGTTTTTGTTATTACCTCTTCGCTTTCGGGGTTTGAAAGCACGTTGTCGATAAACTCAACAATTTGTTTTATTTCAGCCTCTTTTATGCCGCGAGTTGAAATCGCTGCTGTTCCCACACGGAAACCCGATGTTGTAAATGGTGTACGGCTATCAAACGGAACCATGTTTTTATTAATGGTAATATCGGCTTTCACTAAGGTATTTTCTGCTTGTTTTCCGGTCATTTCGGGGAATTTGGTGCGCAGGTCAATCAACATTGAGTGATTGTCGGTGCCGCCCGAAATAATTTTGTAGCCTTTGTTGATAAATGCGTCTGCCATAACAGCAGCATTTATTTGCACTTGTTTCATATATTGTGCATATTCTTCGGTAAGCGCTTCGCCAAATGCAACGGCTTTTGCCGCAATCACGTGTTCAAGCGGACCGCCTTGTATGCCGGGGAATACTGCAAAATCGAGTAATTGTGTCATGGTTTTCAATTCGCCTTTTGGCGTGGTCAATCCCCACGGATTTTCAAAATCATCTTGCATTAAAATCAAACCGCCACGGGGACCACGCAATGTTTTGTGCGTTGTGGTTGTAACAATATGACAATGTGGGAACGGATTATTCAACAAACCTGTTGCAATCAAACCGGCAGGGTGGGCAATATCAGCCATAAGCAAAGCGCCTACGCTGTCGGCAATTTGACGCATACGTGCATAATCCCAATCACGAGAATAGGCAGAAGCTCCGGCAATAATCAATTTTGGTTTTTCAGCCAAAGCCGTTTTTTCCATTTCGTCGTAATCCACACGTCCGGTTTCTTCGTTTACTTTGTAAGCCACAGGGCGATACAACAATCCCGATGAATTTACCGGCGAGCCGTGCGAAAGGTGTCCGCCGTGCGAAAGGTCGAAACCCAAAAACGTGTCGCCGGGTTTGAGCACTGTCATAAGCACCGCCATATTTGCCTGCGCGCCCGAATGTGGTTGCACATTAGCCCATGTTGCGCCAAACAGTTTTTTAGCACGGTCTATTGCCAATTGTTCTATTTTGTCAACAACCTCGCAACCGCCGTAATAGCGTTTGCCCGGATAGCCTTCGGCATATTTATTGGTAAGGCACGAACCCATTGCTTCCATCACTTGATTGCTTACGAAATTTTCCGATGCAATCAATTCCACGCCATGTAACTGACGTTGATGTTCTTTTTCTATTAATTCAAAAATTTTTGTATCCTTATTCATTTCTTAGGTTTTTAGGTCTTAGGTTTTTAGGATTTTAGGTACGAGAACAAGGCAATTCTTTAATCGCCTTGTATCTAATACCTAATACCTTGTACCTAATATCTTGTATCTAATTATTTCTTAGCATTAGCAGCCTCCTGCATAGCACGAGCAGCCGAACGAGTAAGATTAACCGAGCAAATAACTGCTGATTTTGGGTCTAAAATTGTCAAACCTGCAAACGCTAATTTCTCAACTTTTATTGATTGTCCGATTGCTAATTTTGAAATTTCTACGTCCAATGTTGCAGGCATATCTTTCAATAAACCGCTTACTTTAAGTTTACGCATTTTTTGTTGCAATTTACCCCCTGCTTTTACACCTTCGGCAACACCTTTAAGTTTTACGGGAAGTTTGATTGTGAACGCTTTATCGTCGGTAATTTCTAAGAAATCTACGTGAATAGGAGCGTCGGTGGTTGGGTGGAATTGCATATCTTTTATGATAGCTTTGTGTTTTTTTCCTTCAATGGTAAGTTCCACTACATATACATTTGGCGTGATATACACTTTTTCAAATGCA
Source organism: Bacteroidota bacterium (assembly GCA_009786075.1). Taxonomy (GTDB): domain Bacteria; phylum Bacteroidota; class Bacteroidia; order Bacteroidales; family UBA1715; genus WQTX01. The sequence continues at coordinate 5,491 of WQTX01000005.1, forward strand.
ATTGCATTTACCGAAAAATGTACATTTTCTTTACCACCATACAATACACATGGTACGTTACCGTTTGCACGACTTTGTTTTGTTTCAGCGTTGCTCGCTGTTGTTCGCTTTGTTCCTTGTAATTCAATACTAAGCATAATACTTTTTGTTTTTGTGTGCTACTTACAACTGTCGTTGTCCATTACACGATTAATACTTTTTTATTCGGGCGCAAAGATAGTATTAATTAGCAATTGACAATTAATAATTGACAATTATTTTTAGGAAATGTGCCAATATGCCAATACAACAATGTGTCAATTATTTTGAATTTGTCTTATTGCTTAATTTCTTCATTGGCAAATTGGCACATCAACTTATTGGCATATTGTTAATTCCCCATTTTCCAACGTCCACAAACTACTATGCCCTTTATGAATTTCAAAAAAGGAGTGGAGTAGGAGTTTATTAGTATCGGTTATAAATATTTGCCCAAAATCGTCGCTGCCGATTAAATCAAGGATTTTTTGCGTGCGTTCTTTGTCCAATTTATCGAATAAATCGTCTAAAAGCAGGATTGGGAACATTTGTTTTTTTTCTTTTATGGCAAAATATTGGGCAAATTTCAGCGCAAGCAGGAATGATTTTTTTTGCCCTTGTGAGGCGTTGGTTTTTAATAATCCACCGTTGAAATTAAACAGCAAATCGTCTCTGTGCACGCCCGTTGATGTGTGCGTGAGAATGCAATCTTTTTCAAAATTTTGTTGCAGCAAATCGCTCATTGGCGTATCGTTCAGTTGCGATTCGTACACTACGCTACATTTGTCATTTTCGTTTATGCGAGCATACCATGCTGTTACCTGTTCCGAAAAATCGGCAATTACTCGCTTGCGAATATTGAATATTTCAGTTGCCGTATAAGCCATTCGCTCGTCGATTACCGACACGTAAGTATAATCTATTCGTTTGGTTTTCAGTAAACTATTGCGTTGCGCAAGTAAAGTATTGTAAGTCAACAAATGTTGCAAATACTGTTTGTCGAAAATCGAAATAAAAGCGTCTATAAATTTGCGCCGTTCGCTTGCGCTGTCGTTGATAAGCGAGGCATCGGCAGGGGAGATGTATACCAAAGGAATCAGCCCGATATGTTCCGAAAGGCGGTTGTATTTTTTTTCGTTACAACTCATCACTTTCTCTTTGTTTTGGTAAGCGCAGTGAATTTTATAGTGCTGGTCGGCATTCTCAAATTCGCCTTGAATCATAAACGCATCGCAGCCGTGTTTTACGTGCAGTGCATCGTTTGCCACAATATTACTTTTGCAATATGCCAAATAGTAAATGCTATCCAAAATATTGGTTTTGCCCACGCCATTTTGCCCTACAATGCAGTTAATATTGGCATTGCACTCAAAGGCAAGGTCTTCGAGATTGCGATATTGGTAACAGTGGAGGTTTTTGATAATCATAGTGCGTTGCAAAAATATGGGCAAATATAAATTTAGGAATTAGTTACTCTTTGCAAATGTTTTTGTAAATACTCTTTTGTCTGCTCATTATAATGTTCTTGCCTTATTACAAACGGAAAATTTCTATTTTCTTTTTTATAAAATTACTGTTTACAGAAAGAAAGATTTAAAACTTTGTGATGCCAATTGATGATTGTATAATTTCTCAACATATTCATAATCATAAAATTTAACTCTATTCTTTATGCTTGCAAAAGCAGCCTTCGTTATTTCTTGTTGAAATTTATTTATTTTGCTTTGTTCATTTGGCGCAACCATTATCATATTTGCATTAAAATCCTGTAAATCAACAAATTTAACAAGTGAATTTCTAAAATTGGTCGAATTTTCTATTTCAATAATAGTATTCGGAAATTGCCTTTGATTAAACCATATTACATCAATATATTTTGCGGATTGAACAATATTGTCATAAGTGAATTTTGGAACTTCTAATTGTGTTATTATTTCCCCAATTTTTTTATTAAGAAATAACCCGCTTTTATCTGGTGAAAAAGTATCAAAACCTTGAATGTTGCCAATTTCAATTAACAAACCTTGAACATACGAATGTGTAATTTTATTGTCTTCTTCTTCTGTTTTTATTATTCTTGGATTGTATTCATCAGGCAATTTATCTAAATACTTTTTTAACCCGTAAAGTCCAGGGCGAATTTTAACAAAATTATCATATTTCTGCACCATTAGGTTGATAGACTTATGTGGAGTTAATCCCGAAAAAGTTTTGTATTTCGGGGCTAATTCATAAATTTGTTTCAACGTAGCAATATAGCCAAGTTCAATGATAGCTTTTTCTATTGCCTGTACCCAAGTTAATCCGTTATCTTTTGCCATATGATTCTATCTAATAATTATAGTCCCCGTATCATAACAATCCCCTTCTTCTATGTATTCTTTGACAAAATATTTATCAAAAAATGCATCAAGTTCATTTATAGCCATATTAATATGAACATATTTTTCCAATAACTCTACTGGTGTATTTTCTTTAAACACAATGATTTTCTTTGCTTTAATATCAAATTCTACTGCTTTCATAGTTTTTATTATGCTGCTCGCAGCAAGTTTTTTGTTTTATATCGCTTATAAGGAATTTCAATCAGCTCCAATGTTTCCACCTTTCCATACCTTTTTAAAACGTTTTCAATATATTTTTGTAACATCAATCCATCGGAATTATAACTGACAACAATATATTTGAATTTTGCGTTCGCGATTATTTTTTCAAACACAACTTCCACGTTTCCTCTTTTCGAAAAATCAGAAGAAGTAATCGTTGTATTTCTCAAGCCTCCTTTCCCTTTTATCGCCGGATTATCATATTTGGCAATAGTTTCCAACAAATGATATTGTACTGAATATTGATTATTGGTATAAGGTGGGTCAAGATATAGAATATCGCCACTTATTTTATCAATTAAACTTTCTATCTTTTCATTGAAAATTATTGCTTTTGGGACTGGCACTATTTCGTCGGAAGAAACTTTTTCTACTTTTATAAACTTCATCTCTTTTATTGCTCTTGGGTCCCAAAATTTGAGGTAAGCGCCATAAACACCTGCAACATTTGATACCTTTGATACCGACTCTAACAATGCCGCAATGAGATAATAATACTCTTCCGTAGTTATTTTATCTTCATTTTTCCATTCTTCAATAGTATTTCGTATAAAATCAATTTTTAACGCATTTTCTTCCGAAAAATACATTCTTTCACTACCTCCAAGTGAATAATTATTGTAAATAAATCCCTTATATTCTAATCCTTTTTTATTAAAATAATCGAATGGGTCAAATCCCAATTTTGCAAATTTGAAATCGGGAGTATTTAACTTTGCTTGTGCAATAACATAGCTATAATATTGAATATCATTTGCAATAATTTGAAATTTGTTTTTTAAGTATTCACATACCGAAGACGTGCCGCTAAAAGCATCACAAAAAATTAACTGTTGCTCGACAAGTCCTTTGTTTGACAACAGTTTTCCAATTTCATTCAGTATACTTATTTTACTACCGATGTACCGCATAAAAAAACAAATTCAACTTTTTACCAATCATTTCAGAGAGCTTTTTAGTATTTGTCAAAGGTCGTACAAATTTTGAAAGGCGAATTATTTTTTTAACAAATAAAGTAAACAAGTTATGAATAAACAAAAAATTTCTATTGGATTATTGTTGATTTGTATGACAAGAAAATCCTGTTAACCGTAGCGAAATGGAGCTCAAAAAGTTAATTTTGTAAAAATTTTGAAAACGTAGTCTTGACAAAATTTCAACAATAATTCAACAAAACCTTGTGTTTTTATAAAAAAACAGTAATTTTAACGTTTTATAATCTTTATTCAAAAAAGAGATTGCTTCGTTCCTCGCAATGACGCCTCGGTCGTTGAGCGGAGTCGGAACGAGCGTCATTGCGAGGAACGAAGCAATCCATATTAAACAAAACACTATGGCAAAAAAAATATTTGTATTAGACACCAATGTTATTCTGCACAATCATCATGCAATGTATGCTTTTGAAGAAAACGACATTGTAATTCCAATAACAGTGCTCGAAGAGTTGGATAAATTTAAAAAAGGTGAAAACGAATTGGGTTGGAATGCTCGGCAATTTATGCGGGATTTGGAAAATCTTTCCGATGAAAATATATTTAGCAAAGGCGTGGAATTGGGCGAGGGGCGAGGCAAAATTTTCGTAAAAAATCTTATGGAATATCCGGCAATTGTTCTTCATTCGTTTTTTGAACAAACGCCCGACCATAGAATTTTGGCGACAGCCGTGCAAGTAAAAGAGGAACAGGAACGAGAAAATACCGGAATACCGGTGGTGTTGGTGTCGAAAGATATTAATTTGCGCATGAAAGCAAAATCGCTGGGTATGGTTGCCCAAGATTTTGAAAACGATAAAATTGAAAATCTCGATGTGATAGAAGACGGTGTGCGAGTGATTATGGTTGATAGCGCCGAAATAATTAACCGCTTTTACGCCAAACACGCCACACCGCAATTTTCGCCCGAAGAAATCGGCATTGACCGCCCCGAAACGCACGAATATTTTATTTTGCGTTACGACAGTTCGAGCGTGTTGGCGTATTACAATCCTAATCTTAACAAGGTTTTTAGGGTCGATAAAATTTCGGCGTATGGCATTACACCGCGCAATGTGGAACAAACATTCGCACTGCACGCACTGACCAACAACGATATAAAACTCATAGCTCTCACAGGAACTGCCGGAACGGGCAAAACTTTGCTTGCATTGGCAGCAGCATTGGCTGAACACGAGGAATACGACCAAATTTTACTTGCCCGCCCAATTGTAACGCTTGGCAAAGAAATGGGATTTTTGCCCGGCAACGAAAAAGACAAAATTCGTCCCTATATGCTACCGCTGTTCGACAATTTGCAAGTGATTAAACAAAATTTATCGAAGAAAAATCAAAAACACAATATTGACGGCATGCTCGCCGACGGAACGCTCGAAATTTCGCCATTGGCATACATTCGCGGACGTTCGCTTTCAAAAGTGTTTTTTATTATCGACGAGGCGCAAAACCTAACGCCACACGAAGTAAAAACAATCATAACCCGTGCCGGCGAAGGCACTAAAATCGTATTTACCGGCGATATTCAGCAAATTGACTCGCCGTATTTGGACAGTTTGTCGAATGGACTTTCGTACCTAAGTGCAAAAATGAAAGGGCAGAAACTGTTTGCAAGTATTAACTTGGTGAAAGGGGAGAGGAGTGAGCTTTCGGAGTTGGCGAGTGCGCTTTTGTAGTTGACAAGTTGACAAAGTTAACGAGTTGACGAGGAAAGGAGGAATTAGGAGTGATATGAAAAGAATAGGAATTATTGTAAGCGTTTTTGCATTTATTGCAGTAAGTTGTGGGCAAACATCGAAAAACACAAAAACTACCGATGTTGGTGTAGTAATTAACGGTGTAACATGGGCTACACGGAATGTAGATGCTTTTGGCACTTTTGCAGAAACTCCCGAAAGTAGCGGAATGTTTTATCAATGGAATAGAAAAACGGCGTGGAATACTACCGATGCCGAAGTAGGCGGTTGGGACGATACTCATCCTGCCGGAACGACATGGGAAAAGGCGAATGACCCGAGCCCGAAAGGTTGGCGCGTGCCAACCAAAGAAGAACAACAAAGTTTACTTGATACATGCAAAGTAACAAACGAATGGACTGCTCAAAACGGTGTAACCGGACGTAAATTCACAGATATTACAACCGGAAACACTCTTTTCTTTCCGGCAGTGGGTTTTCGCCACCGCAGTATTGGCGAGCTCAGCAGTGTAGGCAAGTTGGGAGGCTATTGGAGCAGTACGCAGAGTGTCAAGACACACGCTTACTGTTTGGTCTTTTTCTTGGATGAGGACGATGCGTACATGAACAGCTACGGTCGTAGACTCGGCTTTTCAGTTCGCTCCGTACTCGCAGAATAATCGCCTTTTACCTTGTTCCCTTGTCAACTTGTTAACTTCCCAACTTGTTCCCTAAAAAACTGCCTCATTCCCTCACTCGCTTTTGCCTGAATTATGGTTACGCCCTTGCGAGGCTCCGGTTTTGGGTCGATAAGATATATGGGAGCATCGGTGTAATTAATCAAACTTGCAGCGGGGTAAACTTGTAGCGAAGTACCTATAACCAATAGAATATCAGCAGTTTGCACAATGTCTATTGCTTTGTCGAACATTGGCACTTGTTCGCCAAACCACACAATAAAAGGGCGTAATTGCGAACCGTCGGAGGCTTTGTCGCCAAGGTTAATATCGCCGTAAGCAATATCAATCACTTCGGTTTTGCGTTCGTTGCAGGCTTTGGTTAGTTCGCCGTGAAGATGAATGACTGTGGAACTTCCGGCTCTTTCGTGCAAATTATCGACATTTTGAGTAATAATGCTTACTTTGAAATGCTGTTCCAATTCGGCTAAAATCAAATGAGCTTCATTCGGCTCTACTTGTTGCAACTGTTTGCGGCGTTGGTTATAAAAATCAAGCATAAGAGCTTTGTTTGTGTGCCAACTGTCAATGTGCGCCACTTGCTGCACACTGTAATTCTCCCACAATCCATCGGAATCACGAAAAGTGCTGATACCGCTTTCGGCGCTCACTCCGGCGCCGGTAAAAACTACGAGATGTTTCATAACAAGTTACATTTAAAGGTTTAAAGTTTACGGCTTAATTAGCTATTTTTCACGCTGGATTGCTTCGTTCCTCGCAATGACGTTCTTTTGTCGATTTGTGCGAACTCTCGAAAGAGCGTCATTGCGAACGAAGTGAAGCAACCCAGAAATTAGAATAAATTATATTTCACTTTGGTACTACAACTTCTAATGAATGGGTAAAGATAAGAAATTTTTCGACTAAAACAAATAAAAATTCAAGAAAAACACAAAATTGTTATTACAAAACAGTTTTATTATGTATATTTGCAGGTGTAATTGTTATAACGCTATGAGAACAAGTATTATTCAAATTGGAAACAGCAACGGAGTTATTATTCCGGCTGAAATGTTGCGTAAATTCAATTTATCGCGCAAATCGTTGGTTGATATAGATTTTTCCGGCAATTCTATTGCAGTTAAACCTGCACCGCGTCAAGGTTGGGAGGAAGCGTTCAAAGCGTTGTCAAAAGAGGACTTAGAGGAAAAATTCTTTCCTGATTTTTTTGAAGACGAAGATTTAAGTTGGTGGACATGGGACGAGGAATAAAACAATATCAGGTATTTTGGGTTTCGTTAGACCCTGCCGAAGGTAGCGAAATGGCAAAAACTCGCCCTTGTGTAGTTTTGAGTCCAAACGAAATGAACGAGAATTTACAAACAGTAATAATTGCGCCACTTACATCAACGGTGCGAAATTTTCCTTCAAGAGTTCCTATTTTTTGGAGAGGGAGAAGTGGTATGGTGGCATTAGACCACATTCGCTCCGTTTCAAAAAATCGCGTAGGAAAACTCTTGGGTAATTTGGAATTCCTCGAAATAGAAAAAATAAAAGAAACATTGCTGGAAATGTTGTGCGAGTAGAGACGTAGCGTGCTACGTCTCCGTTCATAAAAAGACGTAGCACGCTACGTCTCTACACGCCCCGATATTCAATCCTGTCACGAATAGACCTCGCCAACGTCAATTCATCGGTATATTCCAATTCATTACCAACGGCTACACCTCGCGCTATCATTGAAAGTTTGCACGAACAATGCGCAAGTTTTTTGTACATATAAAAACAGGTGGTATCGCCTTCTACCGTTACAGGCAGGGCAAATATCAGTTCCGCAACGCCGCCTTGCTCAACTCTTTCAACCAAACTTTGAATTTCCAAATCAAATGGCGAAACGCCGTCAATGGGCGAAATTACGCCGCCCAACACGTGATATACGCCCCGATATTGCTGCGTTGCCTCAATAACCAATACATCTTTAATAGTTTCAACCACACAAATTGTAGAAAAATCTCGCAACGGATTGGCGCAAATATCGCAGAGTTCGCTATCGGAAATTGCGTGGCAGGTTTTGCAAAAACATACTTTTGTTTTTAAATTGTAAATTGCTTCGCTTAAATTTTGGGCATAACTTTCGTCGTGGCGCACAATGTGCAGTGCCAAACGGAGTGCTGTTTTTTTACCGATGCCGGGCAGTTTCCCGATTTCTTGAACGGCAGTTTCTAAATATTTTGATGAGAATGTTGGTTGTTCCATATTTTTATGTTTTTTTGAACGCGGATAACACAGATGACGCGGATTTTTACGGATTCTTTTGTTTTTTATCTGTGTAAATCTGCGTTATCCGCGTCATCTGTGTTCTAAAATAAATAATCAGCGACAATACCGCATTTTGTTAATACATCTTTTTGAATATCAGTTAATTGATTAAACCCAAGCATTGTTTTTCTACATTGCGAAGAGCCGCATAAACACGACTTGTTTAGCACTTCGCTTACAAGCGTTGCTTCTGTTGTGGCATAATCGAAGGTTAATTCTTCGCCGGCGCGAATAGTGCGCAAGGTAATAAGTTTAACCATAGCGCACAGCGTTTCGGCATTGAAGTGCGACACAATTGCCGCATTCGGCTCGCAGCTATGGTTGGTGTAAACGCCAAATTCGCCGGCTTCTATATGATAATTTCCGGCAACTTGAATCGAAGTGCGAGTTCGTTCGGTTGTAACTCCACCGTGAAACGAAAATACCAAGGTATTTTGGGGAATTGCCGCTTGCGCTCGCAGGCATTTTTGATTAGGTAGTATTGTGCTGTTTTCAATTGTTACGGTTGGTAATTCGTAATTTGCGTGTTCGTATGTTTCTATTTTCATCTTTCTGTTATTCAGTTGTTTAATAAACCTTATTTCAACCTAATTCTTGAATATTCTGATTTTTCACTGTTTATTTTTTCCAAAATCAGTACCTCTCGTGTTTCGTCCAATGCTTTAGGCGTTTTTGCGTTTGCCTGCGAAATAATACTGCGCCCCACTTCCTTTTCTATTTCTTGTCGAGCACGTCCTGCTGCGCTGCCTCCACGCCGTGCTACTTTCAGGCTTTGGTCAAATCCTGCGGGTTGCTCATTTTTTGAAATTTCGGTAGTAGTTGCCTCTGCAAGCATATTTAGCACGAGTTCGAGGTTGGTCATATTATCGCGCAGATTTTCTTTTCGCAAGCCTTTGTGCGCCTTGTACTGCCGCACGCTTTTTCCCGACCACGCCTGTGTCATTTCGTCTGTCAGTATAGCGTAATCCTTATCGCCGGTTATGCCGCTTTCCTGCCATTCGTCCGTCAGTTCTTTCCTGACCTCTATGCTCATAAGGCGTTGATTAATCCACTCCTTTGAATAGCCCTTTTTTGCGTAATCGCTTATACCCTGCTCAAAACTTTTTTCGGGGTCAACTATGGCGTCAATCCTTTGAGCACCTACTTTGGCAAGCCACATTTTAAATGGCTCTGCCTTTGGCGAAGGTATAGATTGAACAAGGCGAAGTATGCCCTTTGTATCAAGAACATCGGTTTCCCGCATTTTGCCATCGGGGGCAAGCAATTTCAACCCCTTACAAAATGTAAGGAGTTCACTTCCCTCTTTTTTCAACCTGTTTTTTAAGACATACCAATAGTTACGAGGGTCTTCACTTTCGCTTAAAATAGCGACAACATCTACTACCGAAAAATACCATTCCTCCTGTTCGTTGTCCCAATGTGCGCGAATTTGCCTGTCGTTAAATAACTGTATGTTGCTCATAATATTACTTTCTAAAAATTTCGTAAAAATACATTTATTGGTTTTAATCGTTTTAAACCTCGTGTCTTGTACCTTGTATCTTCTGTCTATTGGTTTTGTATCTAAAAGTCTTGTGTCTATTCCCCGTCTCCAAAGCAAACCCCCAAAGCCCGCGCTGCCGTAACAATCATTTCGTCAGGTTTTACTGTTTTCAATTTTCCGGCAGATTCTTTCAACGGAATGTGGCTCACGCAATTGTTTTTAAACACCACCAATTGATTGTATTTTTCCTTAGAAATCAATTGTGCAGCGTAGCGACCGTAGCAAGTTGCAAGAATACGGTCGGTAGCGGTGGGGGTGCCGCCTCGTTGAATGTAGCCTAAAACGGTTGAACGAGTTTCTATGCCGGTAATTTCTTCTATTTTTTGCGCCAATTGATGTGCATTGAAACTATTATTTTTCTGCTCATAAACACCCTCGGCAACTACCACAATAGAAACCGGTTTGCCTTGCGTATGGCGTTTATGTAAATAATTTGCAACAGTATCAATATCACATTCAATTTCGGGAATTAAAATCACATCGCCGCCACCGGCAAGTCCGGCGTAGAGCGCAATCCAACCGGCATTGTGCCCCATAACCTCAATAATCATAATGCGTTTGTGCGAATTGCCGGTTGTGTGCAGGCGGTCAATGGCATCGGTGCAAATAGACACCGCCGAATCGAAACCGAAAGTCAAATCTGTGCCCCACACATCGTTGTCGATTGTTTTAGGAATTGCAATCACATTCAGTCCAAGTTTCGACAGTTTATGAGCGGTTTTTATAGTTCCGTTGCCGCCAATACACACCAAACAATCAAGTTCCAAATTGTTGTAATTTTCAACAATTTTATCGGTTTTCAATTCGCCGTTTCTGTCTTCCGATTTTTTAAACGGTTTTTCGCGTGAAGTACCCAAAATTGTACCGCCTTGTGTTAAAATACCTGAAACGGAACTTTCGGTAAGTGCCGTATAATCATTGTCAATCAATCCTTTATAACCGTCATGAAAGCCTAATACTTCCATTCCATATTCTATGATTGCTGTCTTTGCAACTCCTCTGATAGCTGCATTTAAACCCGGGCAATCGCCGCCTGCTGTTAGGATTCCTATTTTTTTTGTCATTGTTTTTTTTGATTTTATGTTCGCTTTTTATCAATCTGTTCGTCCCACATATACGTTCTTTTGTTCGATGTAATAATCTTTGTTAGTTTCAGCATCGTGAATTTGTGAAATAACATCAACATATATTTGTGGTCCCCATTTTGGACCATTTATTGATATTCTTTCCATTTCATATTCTGCTGTATTTGGTGTTAGCTCTTCATTTTCGTAATTGGCTACCCAAATCTCATCATCATAAAACACATATTGTTTAATCATACTTATATTGTCCGGTATTTTAATCATATCAGTACAAATAATTTTATTTATTGAAAGCATTGGTCTTCCATTTGGTGGACTTGATGGCATAAAATCACGCCATAAATAAGCCTCCAATACAAGTGAGTTTGAACCAATTCGCAATGTATCAACTGTATTTGCTCTTATATACGCTGTTTGCTCCTTGTCAATTTCGGTATTATTCCCATTCTCTTTGTCGCAACTTATGAATGAAAGTGCCACCACGATAATTAATATTTTTTTTGTCATAACTTTGTTTTTATTTTTTTCTAACTCCTTGTTTCCTAACCCCTAATTCCTACTCCCTAACCGCCTATTCCGTTCAAAAAGCTCCCGAGTTTCCGCAACGATTTCCCGAATTTTCTGTTCCAATTGTTTTTTTGGCGGTAATTCCGTCCAATATTCAGCAACCATAATACCGTCTTTGTGCATTTCCAAAAGTTCAATTTGTTCGCGATTTCCTTCGGCGCAGAGTATCAGTCCTATTGGCTCACCTTCGCCGTCTTGCCGTTCGTTGCGGTTGAGCCATTTTAGGTAGAGTTCCATTTTTCCTTTATATTCGGCTTTGAATTTTCCGAGTTTCAGTTCTATTGCTACCAATCGGCGGAGCGTGCGGTGGAAAAACAGTAAATCCAAATGAAAATCTTCGCCGTCAATAATCATTCGTTTTTGGCGTTCCACAAACGCAAAACCTTTTCCCATTTCGAGAATATACCGCTCCAATTCTCGCATAATGGCATCTTCTAAATCACATTCGGCATAATTTTTTGGCAAGTTGAACATATCTAAAAAATACGGGTCTTTAAATACGTTGAAAGGAATAATTTGCTGTTCGGTTGGCTCTTTTACGGCAATTTGCATATTTGCAATTTCGGTGCGTTCAAATTCTTTGCGTTCAATTGATTGGCGGAGTTCGCGTTTGCCCCAATGCCGTTCTGCGGCTTCTTGGGCGTAAAAAAGTCTTACTTTTTCTTCTTTAATTGACATAAGTTCCACAAAATGAGACCACGACAATTGTGTCGCCAGTGGCGACACAATTTCAGATTTAGGAAATTGCTCTGCAAACTGCATCATTCTACGCAGATTTCTTAACTCAAAATTCTTACCATATTTCTCACTCAATTGTGCCGACAGTGTCGGCACAATTCGTTTCCCATAATCCGCACGCTTATTTTGCAAAATATCTTCATTTATTCGTTTGCCCACGTTCCAAAACAGCATAGTCATTACGCTGTTTGCTTGAACTACAACAAAGTTTTTGCTTTGCTCAATCAGGTGCGAAAGGTCGTTGAACAATGTTTGTTCGGGAAGTTGAATGTTATTTTTTGTTTGTGTCATAAATATAAGTTTTAGATTGCTTCGTCGTGCCTCCTCGCAATGACGCTTTTTTGAGGTTTTGTACTAACTCCCAAAAGAGCGTCATTGCGAGCGGAGCGAAGCAATCTCATTTTTATTTTTCTATTTCTTGTATCTTATTTATATGTGATTGCTCCGAATTTTCGCCGTCATAATCAAAAATATTCCACACTTGCCAAGCCTCTGTAATTTCATTAGGCTGTAAATTCACAAGAGGAGAGTGGTATTCCAATTCAAGCAAAGCATTCGCGTTACTATGTTCGGTGTGATTGTAAATTTCGGCAAGAGCGTGTTCCTTGTGAATTTCTTCTGCTTTGTGAAATTCAAATGAAATTGCCAATATGTGCGATTTGGTTACACCAAATATTCGTGATTCTTCGGGGTATATAAACGCTTTTGACGAACGTTCGCCTTTGTGTGTTTCGGGCTCGCAGGGATTGTAGGTAAAATAATTGCCGACAAATGAAAAAGGCATTTCTTGCGAATTTTCGTTCAAAACCGGTACAACTTTGCAATGTTCTTTTGTGGTTTTTACGTATGCTTTTGCATAGCCGTCCAAGCGAGTATTAAACCAAATATCCCATGTTAGAGGTTGATTTGAAACATTTTGTATGGCAGCTTTTATAAAAATCGAACCGTCGGGATTTACGGCAATAGTTTTGTGCATTACTACGCCCCACACCTCGCTTTGAGGGCTTTGCAAAGTGATTGCACTTTTCGTTTTTTCAATAATTGAATATTCGCCCAAAGTGCAAAAAGGGTCGGGGGGCCACACGTCGGCAATAGCTCGTTTTTGTTCATTTACACTTTGCTGTGTCCACCATGCCGACTGTGCTCCAAGCCAAATTGTGTGTCCGCAAATGGGCGCAAAATCAGTTTGAACAGTTACCGGCTCTGTGCGTTCCCAATATTCTTCATTGGATTTTAAAATATTCGGCGAGCCGTTTTTTGAAAGAAACACAATCGTTCCGCCTACTTTGGTGGCTATACCCACTTGCACGCCGCCGTTTTCTATGTAATCTAAGTTTTTGTTCATAATGGTTATTTGTTGATTTGGTTATTTGTTTTTGAACGCGGATAACGCAGATGACACGGATTTTTTATTATCAGCGAAAATCCGCGTTATCCGTGTCATCTGCGTTCTGATTAATTGAATGGTAAAAATAACGAAACTTCACTAATCAACAGATTTTCAAGAGGTGTTTTTATTAACAACAAAAAATTATAAAAAAAATAACAAAAATGCTTGGAGTGTAAAATACAAGATGTATATTTGCACTCCCAAAACAAGAAGCCGAAGTGGTGGAATTGGTAGACACGCTGGACTCAAAATCCAGTGAACGCAAGTTCGTGTGGGTTCGAGTCCCACCTTCGGTACTAATTGGTTTTCAAGTCGTTACATTTTTTGTGGCGACTTTTTTTGTCTTGAACACTTCGGCTACGCTCAGTGCACCGCCACGATTTTTTCAAGATTTAATTTTCAAGATTTTTCGATATGCCGCAAACAACGCTCCGCTCGTATGCGGTTATGAAAATTTGACTTTTCAAGCCATTTATTCATTTCTTCTATATTGCTTCAGAAAGTCCCCCTTGAGGGGGTTTAGGGGGTTTCATACACCACATTCACACTGCCAAAACGCTCAATTTTCTCACCATTCGGCATTTTCACCGTAATTTTATATTGATACGCTCCGGCAGGCAAAGGATTTCCCCGCACCGTGCCGTCCCAACCAACATTTATATCTTTTGAAGTAAAAATACGAGCACCATTGCGGTCGAAAATCTGCAATTCATAATTGCCCGACACAAAGGCATATTTCGGTTGAAATGTACGATTTTCCTCAATTGCACTATTGGGATTTATGGCATTGGGTACAACTAAACGGTACAGTTTTTCTATACAAGTGGTGTTTGATGTAATTGTAACACTCTCATTTTCTACTTGTTGCGAAGTTTCTATGTAATAGCAAATATTCGCTCCTATGTGATAATTGTTTGAAAGATTATCAATAAATTGGTTTTCATCAGTGCTGCCAATTTCTTCGGCTGTACCGGTATTGTGCCAACGCACAATGCGAAATGAATTGTAGCCTTCATTCCATAAATGCGGTGTTGTCCATTGCAAACGGTGTTTTAAGTCGCTTTGTTCTTCCACAGTAAGGCGAATTGGCGTAACTGCCGGCGAAAAAATAATTGGATAACCGCAATTGTCGAGTGCAGCAAGGCGATAATAGGAGAGGCGCGACGGCGAAAATTCGTTTTCTAAATTCAGTCGGAGAGGAGTAATGCCAGAAGTGGGAACTCGCAGACTGTCAATTGTTTCAAAATGTAAACTATCGCCAAGCGAACGTTGCACGATATAACCGGAAAAATCGGTGTGCGTATCAACCGTAAACGCCATTTGTACGGCATTTTCGGGCGTTACCGAAATAGAATGCGGCACAATAAATTTCGGGTATTTAAAAACATTGTTGTTCGTGTGTACCATATTCGATGTGGAACGTTGCACATTTCCCTTTAAATCTTTGAAAACGGCTCGCACAAAAAATCGGCGTTCTTCATCTTGATTGGGCATAATTGAAGTGCGCAATTCATTTGCATTTATGGTTTGAATAACCTGCTCGGTATTTGTTCCGGTTACTTCAATTATTTGATATTCATCAACTTGTATATTATAACCATGGTAAGCCGTCCATTCCAAATGAATGCGCAACGGACAAGTTGTAACCTGCGCTTTGCAATACACAGTGCTGTGATATTCCCGCAAACTCGTACTGTTTTGCCCCGTAGAAGCGTAGGCATCAACGGCAAATGAAAGCGGCATTTCTTTCACTTCCTGCGGAAAAATATACATGGTATCGACACTGAAAACAAGCGAATCGTGTTGATTGCGAGCTATGTCCTGCACTTTTTTTGCTTTTATAAGCGTTGTTTGGTCGTAAATATAATTCACTCGCACATAATCAATGTTAGGCGAGGGGCTTGCATACCACGCCACCGTAATGTGAGAATTGTAGGGATTGACCGAAACGTATGAAACCGGAGGGGCTTCAACGGTTTGCGCTTGGGCGAAAGAGGCGCACAGGCACAGGAAAATGCTTGGTATGATTATTGTATTTTTCAATTTTTTGTTGAATGAATATGAAAAATCCTAAAATATTGTTTTTAGCCAATCGAAAATTTCGTCCAATCGGCGCAATGCGTTAGGCAGTAAAATTACTTTCATACCACACAATGTCTTTTTCGTGCTTCCGAAAGCGTTATACCAAGTCCTTGTTCTGCATCATCAATTGATTGCATAACTTCGTGGCGCATTTCCATTTCTGTCATTTGGCAGGGCTCTTCAATATTTTCATTGATAGTCCAACCCATTTTCCCAACAAATTCATCGAAAAAATTCTGGTCGGAATATGGAACATTCACTGAATATGTTCGTAATGCTAAACTCATAATTGCATATTTATATATTTTCAAGTACAAAGATACAGTTTTTTCAAAAAAATTGCAAAAGTTTCTGAAAAATAAAAAATCCGTTTTGTTACGATTTAGACAAAGAGGATTTTTAAAAATTTCAATTTAGGCAAAGCCTATTTTGATAAAGCCGACTTAGGCGCAGCCTAAGCCTAACGGAGGCCTCAATGGTTTGCGCTTGGGTGGAAATGGCGACAAAAAGCAGAAAAAATGTTATAAATGAGCAGATATAATGTTTGTTTTTAGTCATAACACCAAACTTTATTTATTTCAACAACTATATTATTTGTATCAACCACAACAGAAGAATAATACCAAGCACAATCATAATAATATCTTTTTCCTTGTTCTTGCATTTTGTGTAAAAGTTTTCCATCGCCGGTATAAACGTATTCAATTTTTGTAGAATCATCGGCTATGTGATAAAATACAGGAGGGTTATTGGTATGAAATGGCTTTCCAACAATTGTTTCTACTTCATTTATAGTCATTCCCATTTTTATTCCCTCGAATTTTTCGGGAGTATAATCGGGCGCAAATTGTGTATCAATATACGGGTCTATCAAATGTTTTCTTTCTGCCGAAGCAAACCACGCCATAGAAAAAACTGCGATAAGCAAGAATACAATAACAATTGCCGATACTATTTTCAAAATTTTTATACCCATAGAATTACAAATGTTTTAGTGAAGTATCCAATAATATAAACTAATCCAATGGCAATATAACTTAGTGGAAGTGCTTTTAGAAATCGCTGTTTAAAACTTCCTTTTAGAAATATTGTTGCACACAAGGTCATTAATACTGCAATAACCGTAAAAAATAAAAACGTTCCCACCAAACTGCGTATATTTGTGGTTACACTT
This sequence comes from Bacteroidota bacterium, assembly GCA_009786075.1. Classification (GTDB taxonomy): domain Bacteria; phylum Bacteroidota; class Bacteroidia; order Bacteroidales; family UBA1715; genus WQTX01. Next base: position 22,354 of record WQTX01000005.1, read on the forward strand.
TTTGAATAACTATCCAATAGATTAATTATTACAAAAATCAATACTATTGTACATATTTTAATATATTTCTTCATTCCTACATTTTTCAATTCCCACATTCAAATCTACCCCACACAAACCTCAAACAAAGTTTCTTCTATAAAATACTGATTAGCAATCTCTTGCAATTTTTTTGCACTAATTGTACGAATTGTATTCCAATAATTCTGATAATACTCGTTAGTCAAATCGTGTTCCAACAAAAACTTACAACTATCACTTAACGAAAAACAGCCGTCGAAATTGCGAGCCATGGTTGCCAACATATAATTGCGTACGGTTTCCAATTCTTCGGCTGGCACAGATTCACGGCGCAGGCGGGCAATTTCTTTATATACTTCTTCGGCAGCTTGTGTGCGCACATTTTTATTTACTTGCGATGCAATTACAAAATACGCCGTTTCTTTATACGGAATAATTCCCGAACCAATGCCATAAGTGTAACCTTTATCTTCACGAATGTTGCTCATAAGGCGAGAACCGAAATAACCGCCTAAAATTGTGTTCAAAACTTGCAACGCAGCATAATCGTTGTGATACATATTAATTGTTGGTTTTCCTATGCGTAGGGCAGTTTGCACGGCATTCGGGCGTTCAAAATACTGCTTTTGTTCGGAATGTTGTTGTATTGCAAATTGATTGCATGTTCGTTGTTCCGCTGAATTTCCCCAATTATTTGTGCCAAAATAATTTTCAAGAATAGTGCCATGCTCCGGTTTGTAACTGCCGGAAATAAGAATTTTACACTGTTGAGGCTGTAAATTCGTGTTGTGATATTCACGCACCACTTGCCCCGAAATACTCAAAAAATCGTCAGGCTCAGCCGATTGCCCGTAGGGGTGTTGCGAACCAAAAAGTGCATTTGCAAACTTTTTTTGTGCAATAACTTCTACTTTTTCGCTTTCAATAATATAATGCTGTCGTTTTTTTGCAGTGTAGGTATCTATTTTTTCTTGTAAAAACAAGGGTTTTGTAAGCATATCGTGAATAATTTGTATGCTTTGCTCAAAATATTTTTCCAAACAATACACGCTTACGATAGAACTGTGTTTGGTGGTGTTATAATACACGTAACTACCAAGATAATCAAGTGCTTCGGCGCATTGTTCGGCAGTAAAACTTGAACTTCCTTCTGCCAGCAAATTAAGCGTAGCCGAAGCTGCCAAAGGCTGTTTTTGCCAATATTCGCCGCTATCGAAAATAAAATCAATTTTTAATACCTGCTGCTCGCCTGCTCGAATTGCGTATACCGGCACGCCGTTGGAAAGGGTGTGAATGTTATATGGTATAGGCGCAAGGCGTTCCAGAGCGGTAAATTGCGGGGCTTGTGTGCGTTGTAAGTGTGTCATTGGTTTTATATTTATAATTTTGGTCATTGAGCGTAGTCGAAATGTGGCTTCGAGAGCCTCAGCCACCGGAAAGACCGAAATTTTCGGGGTTTATCGGTCGTTGAGGCTCTCGAAACGACATTATTTCAAATTAGAAGAATAGTAATATAAAGTAGAATCATTGTTTTCTCGAAAAATTTCGCCTGCAACTCGCTGTAAGTCGCCTGCGCTAATTCGCTGATAATTATTTATTTCGGTGTTTATCAATTCCGTGTTTCCCAAGTTTGTGAATTTTGCCAAATTTTCGGCTTTGTTCAGTATTGCGGCTTCGCTAAAAATAATGTGCGCCTCTATTTTGTTTTTCACTTTTTGCAACTCATAATCCGAAAGCGGCGTGGTTTGCAACTTGTGTAACTCTTCGTAAATAGCCGCTTCGGCTGTTTCCATTGAAACATTGGGCATTAAATTTCCACAAATAATAAGCAGTCCGGCATGGTCTTCGCCGGTAATGTAGGCGTTTATTTCGCTAAACAGTTTCTTTTCTTGCACCAATTTGGTATATAATCGTGCCGATTTTCCGTTGGAAAGCACATCGGAAAGCATATCGCAAGCGTGATAATCGGGGTGCAGACGATTGTGAATATGAAAGGCTTTGTATATGGCATTCGCCGGAACATCGCGTTCTATGCTCTGTGTGCGTTTTTCGGTTTGCAGCGGTTCTTGCGCAATTTTTTTGCATTGTGCATTACGAGCCGGAATATCGTCATACCATTTGTGCGCCAAACGTTCAACTTCTTCCACCGTAATATTACCCGAAAATGTTAAAATAGCATTATTGGGCGCATAGTGAGCATAAAAAAACTCACGCACATCGTCGAGCGTGGCATTTTCAATTTGCTCTATATTTTTACCGATTGTACTCCATTGATAGGGGTGTGTTTTATAGGCAAGCGGACGCAAATGCAAGTGCGCATCGCCGTAGGGACGGTTTAAGTAGCGTTGCTTAAATTCCTCAATCACAACGTTTTTTTGTACATCTAAACTCCGTTGCGAAAAATCCAATTCCAACATTCTGTCCGACTCCAACCAAAAACCTGTTTCAATATTTTCTTTGGGCAGGGTTATATAATAATTGGTAATATCAGTGTTGGTGTAGGCATTGTTTTCGCCGCCCACTTTTTGCAGGGCGCCATCGAAATCGGCAACGTTTTTTGAGCCGCCAAACATCAGGTGTTCAAACAAATGCGCAAAACCGGTACGCTCCGGATTTTCATTTTTAGAACCAACCTTATATAAGGTGTTCATGGCAACAAACGGCGTTGATGTATCGGTGTTTACGATACATTGTAAGCCGTTGGCGAGGGTAAAGGTTTTATAATTAATCATAGTATAAATTACAAATTGTAAGTCTCATTTTCGGTATGTCTTTTTTTTCTATTACCCTCAATATAACCAAGTCCTATTCTCAAAGAAAAATAATACTGATAATCTATCGTTGGCGATTTCGATAATGCTGTTTTACCATTGTTTATAGTCCACTGAACTTTCTCCAATGGCAATAAATAACCGGCTCTAAAATTAATCAAATAAAACCATTGGTGCGAAAAACCTATTCCCAAATCGAGATGTCCGCGAGAATTTGATATTTCTTTGTATTGCAGATTAGTACCAAAGTACTGGGAAAAAAAGGCTTCATCGGGTATTATGTCTTTGTACAAATAATTAAGTCCACAACCTTTAAATCCAATGTATGGATAAAGTGAAAAATGTGTGTTTTTCAATAAATCGTAACCAACATTTAAAGAAGTTGAGCGATATTCAACTTGCGTTACATAATTAGTTTGCTCATCAGTTTTTGTGCCTTTGCAAAACGCAAATGATATTATTGCTCGACTGATATGGAGCTGCAAACCAAATCCAAAATTAGTCGTTCGGTAATTTGCCTGTGGAAATTCAAAATTACTCAATTGTTCATTAAGCGCATCGGTGTTAATAATCGGAAAATCCATTACCAATTCATAGAAAACTCCCATGTTATCAATTTTGGTCTCAAAATCCAATGTATCTTCTTGTGCCATTAGATTAGTCCAAAAACCTAATAGTAATATGATTGCAAATATTTTTTTCATGAAACTTTCTTTACAAAATTTTGTGCGTAAAGTTAAAAAAATATTTCTATGCAAAAAATGGTATCGTTTGAACTATAGATTTTTTTTAATTTTATGATTAAAGGAAATCATATAAATCATTATAATCATTTTTTAATCACCGTTCAGACAAATTTACTCCCACTTAAAATTAGCATGCGTACCATCGCAAAACGGCTTATTGTGAGAAGCACCGCAGCGGCACAATGTTACCCGATTACGAATTTCATAGCTTTCACCGTCGGCGCTTTCTATGCGAATACCGCCGCGTACCCAAATAGGACCGCTTACACGAATACCCGGGTCTTCGATAATGCTAATGGAAGGTTCAAAATCGGGCTCATACATTTTTTGCTCTCGTCTGTCCCACACTCGCAATCTGCCCCCTGAGCAATGAGCAACCTCACGTTTCACAAGTTCAATTTCTTCGGGTGTTTGGGCACGCTCTACAATGTCCCACACTCGCCCTCTGGCATCGCAAAAACGGGCAAATGCACAATATGTGTCATTATCGAATAAAACTAATTCCGGTCCTTCAAGTACATCGGCATTGTCTAACAACGGCTCAAATGAGGCTGTTTCTTCCGATTCCCAGTTAAAGCTTTCGTGAACTCCCGCGCAAAACGGTTTGTCGGTGGAAGCACCGCAACGGCACAGTGCACAACAAGATTCGTCTTCCGTGCCAAACGATTTTCCATTTCGGTATGTCCAATTTTCGCCGTGTTCATTAGGTGTTATAATCATTTCATTAATGGATGGATTGCCGTATACCATATACGGACCGTTTTTTGTGATTTTGATGTAAAAGGTTTTTGGTGCGGCTTGTGAGCCGAGTTCAATGTTTGGTGTTTTTTCTTGCATAGTAGGTATTTAATTGTAGAGGCAATTATACATAATTAATATTATATATAACAACAATTTTGTGGTTTTTTCAATTTTCAACTATAAAAATCCATATCTTTACACATTCATTACAAATCACAATTATAAAAGTATGAACAGAATAATTTTAATAGGCAACGGTTTTGACTTAGCTCAAGCCCCAACTTACCGCAAGTTTAACAAAGTGTAACTTGTGGCTTTTCCAACTGATAAAACAGCAAAATCATTTTAGGATTTTGCTGTTTTTGATTATTATGTTCCAAAAAATCAGAAAATTTTGATTTTTCGGAACTTAATGATTTTTCAAACTTCCTCGTTTACTTGTACACTCGTCAACTCGTTTACTAAAAACTTCCTTTACTAACAAAAAAATGTTAATAAAAAACCCCCAATTATCACAAATGGTAAACACATTTAAAGTAAATTTGGGGCTTTAAATTTTGAATAGTTATACAATATAATAATGACAAGCGAAGGAGAAAAAATAATTCAACTCAACATTGAAGATGAAATGAAATCGGCGTACATAGATTATTCTATGTCGGTAATTGTGTCGCGTGCGTTGCCCGATGTGCGCGATGGTTTGAAACCGGTGCACCGCCGGGTGCTTTTTGGAATGAACGAGCTGGGTAATAATTCCGATAAACCCTATAAAAAATCAGCGAGAATTGTGGGGGAGGTAATGGGTAAGTACCACCCGCACGGCGACTCGTCGATTTACGGCACACTGGTGCGTATGGCGCAACCGTGGAGTATGCGCTACACTATGGTTGACGGACAAGGAAACTACGGTTCTGTCGATGGCGACCCACCGGCAGCAATGCGTTATACTGAGGCGCGTTTGGAAAAAATTGCCGAGGAAATGTTGGTCGATATTGAGAAGGAAACCGTTGATTTTCAGTTGAATTTCGACGATACACTTAAAGAACCTCTTGTACTGCCCACGCGCATACCGAATTTGTTGGTAAACGGAGCATCGGGTATTGCCGTAGGTATGGCTACCAATATGGCGCCGCACAATTTATCGGACACGATTGATGCGCTGATTGCGTACATTGACAATAAAGATGTAGATATTGAAGAATTAATCAAAATCATAAAAGCTCCCGATTTCCCAACGGGTGGCGTTATTTACGGCTATCAAGGCGTGAAACAGGCGTATGAAACAGGGCAGGGGCGCGTTGTGATGCGTGGTAAAGCATTTATAGAAACCGACGGCAACCGTGAAAAAATTATTGTAAACGAAATTCCCTACCAAGTTAATAAGGCAGAATTGATTAAAAAAACTGCCGATTTAATTATTGAAAAACGTTTGGAAGGTCTTTCCGATGTGAACGACGAATCGGACAAAGACGGTATGCGTATTGTGTATACACTTAGAAAAGACGCTGTTGCAAATGTTGAGTTAAACAAATTGTTTAAATATACTGCGCTGCAATCTTCGTTCAGCATTAATAATATTGCGTTGGTAAAAGGTCGTCCGCAATTGTTGGGATTGCGCGATTTGATTAAATATTTCGTAGAACACCGCCACGAAGTAGTTACTCGCCGCACACAATATGAATTGAAAAAAGCCGAAGAACGCGCGCATATTTTAGAAGGACGAATTATTGCCGTTGATAATATCGACGAAGTTATTAAAATTATTCGTTCTTCGCAAGCGGTATCTGAGGCAGAAAATCGTTTAATTGAACGCTTCAATCTCTCTGAAATTCAGGCAAAAGACATAGTTGAAATGCGTTTGCGTCAACTTACCGGATTGCAGATTGAAGCGCTTCGTGCCGAATACGAAAATATTATGAAACTCATTGCTCACTTAAAAGAAATTTTGGCGAGCGAGGAGATGCGTATGCAAATCATAAAAGACGAATTGCTCGAAGTTAAAGCAAAATTCGGCGATGCTCGCAAAACCGAAATTGTACACGCTGCCGAAGATTTCAACCCCGAAGATTTTTATGCCGACGACGAAATGATTATCACAATTTCGCATTTGGGCTATATAAAACGTACTCCTTTGACCGAATTTAGGGCACAAAACAGGGGAGGGGTAGGCTCAAAAGGTAGCGACAGTCGCGATGAAGACTTTATCGAATACATTTACCCTGCGTCGATGCACAATTATATGTTGTTCTTCACGCAAAAAGGACGTTGTTTCTGGTTAAAAGTGTATGAAATTCCCGAAGGTGCGAAAAATACCAAAGGTCGTGCAATTCAAAATATGCTCAACATTGAGCCGGACGACAAAGTGAACGCCTTTATAAAAGTAAAACAATTGCAGGATTCGGAATACAACGAATCACATTATCTGCTATTCGCGACCAAACAAGGCGTGATTAAGAAAACTCGTTTAGAGGCGTATTCTCGTCCGCGAACAAACGGCGTGAACGCAATTACAATCCGTGAAGACGACCAAGTAATACAAGTGCGCCTGACCGACGGCAACAGCGAAGTTCTTTTGGCAAGCCGCAACGGTCGTGCAATTCGTTTCAACGAGCAAGCCGTGCGCGAAACCGGACGAACATCAACCGGTGTAAAAGGTATGACGCTCGATGTGAACGACCCAACAGACGAAGTAGTAGGTATGGTTGCCATTAACGATAAATCGGAAACGATTTTGGTAGTATCGGAACTTGGCTACGGAAAACGCTCGATGATTGACGACGAAAACGGCGAACCGGTATATCGCATCACTAATCGTGGCGGAAAAGGCGTGCGCACATTGAATGTTACCGAAAAAACCGGTAAATTGGTAACTATCAAGAACGTAACCGACGATAACGATTTGATGATTATCAACAAATCGGGAATTACAATCCGTATAAAAGTAGCAGATTTACGTGTTATGGGACGTGCTACACAAGGCGTTCGCCTCATAAATCTTGGTAAGAAAAACGACGAAATTGCTTCGGTTTGTAAAGTAACTTCGGAAGAAGAAGTAGTAGTAGAGGAGGAGCAAATAGCTGATGCTTCGATAGATTCGACAAGCTCACTAACCGCAGGCTCAGCAACCGAAGAGTTTGAAAATGCTGACTTAAACGAAAATCAAGATTAATACGACAATATGCCAATTAGTCAATTTGCCAATAAGACAATGAATATCAATATTAAAAAACTATCGAAATAACCGTTCTTTAAGTCCCCCTTGAGGGGGATTTAGGGGGCTTTTAATTAATATCTAAAATTAAACAAATGAAAAAACTATCAATTCTATCCCTAATCACTCTATTTTTTGTACAAATAGGGTTTGCACAGACCGAAGAATTTGTAATGACGTGGTCTATTGTAGTAAGTGAAGTAAAAAAAGCCGATGCAAGTGTTGAAAATCCTAAAAAAGCAACCAATCCAACAACTTGGATGGAAGTTGGACGTAAATATTTGCAGTTATACACATTCGACCTTAAAAATTTGCAACCCGGTTTAACAAGCAGCGATGTTATGTTTATATTGGGAAGTCCCAAAACGAAAACAGAAGATACTGTTACAGTATTTAACTACGACCGTTTGACGTTATATTTCAAAAACGACAGACTGGTGCGTTACGAACGCGCCGGCGGAGCAAAAGAATTTTTTCCCGAACACTCAACTGCGCTCGACAAAGCTGCCGCAGCCTATTTAAAAGCAAAAGAACTTGATGCTGCGGGTAAACAAAGCAAAAAAATCGGCGACCAATTGAAAAATATTGCCTATGATTATACCACCGAAGGGGATTATTTTTATAGGGCTCAGGATTATGTGAAAGCCTCACAATATTTTTCAAAAGCAGCTGATATCGCCAAAACAAACTTTAGCAGTTTAACAGTTGAAGAGCGTTTAGCAATGCTTAATAATGCCGGAACAATAGCAAGATTTGCAAAAGAGTATGAAAAATCTGCTGAATTTTTCAAAAAAGCTCTTGAATTGTCGCCAAAATTGAGTTTATACGGCGATATATATGCCAGCCAAGTAGCAAGCGGCGACACTGCAAGTGCTATCAATACATTGAAAAACGCTCTTAATGCTTTTCCCAATGATACACTTGCAGTGGTATACACAGCAGAATTAATCAACCTGTACATTCAAAGCAACCAAATAGACCAAGCGTTAACGTATTTGGACAAAGCGCTTGAAAAAGACCCTAAAAATGTGATGTATTTGTTCAACAAAGGAGTTTTATATAACGAACAAGGAAAAACCAAAGAGGCAGAAGCGGCGTATTTAAAAGCTTTGGAAATAAACCCTAACGATGAAGGCTCGAATTTGAACCTTGGAAAAATGTTTGTAGAAGCAGCCAAAGTAAAAGGCGAGGCTGCCGATGCAGCATGGTTGGCAAAAAACAAACAAAAGTTCACTGAATTGGAAAACGAGCAAAAAGCATTGTTAAAACAAGCTATTCCATATTTAAAAAAATACGCAGAGGTAGTAACCGAGCCGTATTATAAAATCAATGCCTACAAAGATTTACGCAATATTTATAATCGTTTGGAGATGACCAAAGAGGCGGAAGAAGCACAACGAAAAATGGACGCATTGAAATAATAGCGTTTATGTGATAAAATGTGGCGATTGAAGTAATATTCGGTCGCCATTTTTATTGAAATTGAAATAGGAGAATAGTTTTGAGTTTTTCCACAATTCTATTTAACATAATATTAATTATAAAACGAATAAATACTAATAACTTGTTCACTAAAAACTTCGTTTACTCAAATAACAATATCTGTTTTTTTCGTTCCTTTGTATACAAACAATAAAACTTATGCACGTAAACGGTTTTCAGGCTTTAGGAATTATTGCCTTGTATTTTTTAATACTTATTGCCATATCGTGGCTTACTTCACGTAAAGCGAATAACGACGCTTTTTTTGTTGGAAACCGCTCTTCGCCATGGTTTATTGTAGCGTATGGTATGATTGGCGCTTCGCTTTCGGGCGTTACGTTTATGTCGGTGCCGGGTTATGTACAAACTACAGGTTTTACCTATATGGGTGTTGTTTTTGGCTATTTGCTTGGCTATATTGTGATTGCGCTGGTGCTTTTGCCTTTGTATTATAAACTTAAATTGACTTCAATCTACACCTTTCTTAATCAACGCTTTGGAAATCGTTCACACAAAACGGGTTCGTTCTTTTTTATTGTTTCTCGGTTGCTTGGTTCTGCGTTGCGTATGTATTTGGTGGTGTATGTGTTGTACGAATTTTTCTTTAAACCGTGGGGCATTCCTTTTGAAATCATTGCCTTATTTTTTATAGCACTTATTTTGGTGTACACCTTTAAAGGCGGTATAAAAACAATTATTTGGACAGACACCTTGCAAACAACCTATATGCTTGTGGCAACCATTGCCTGTATTTGGTATATACTCAAAGATATGGACATTTCATTCATAGAATTGATGAGCAATGCCGCAAAAAGCGGTTACACCACTATGATAGACACCGATTGGAAATCAAGAGATTTTTTCCTCAAACAACTGTTGAGCGGTATGTTTATTACCATAGCCATGACCGGTTTAGACCAAGATATGATGCAAAAAAACTTAACCTGCCGTTCGCTACGTGATGCGCAAAAAAATGTGTTTAGCTTGAGTATTTCGCTTGTGGTTGTTAATTTTATATTCCTTTCATTAGGCGTTGCCCTACTCTACTATGCGCAGCAAACAGGTTTTGCCTTGCCCGCAAAATCCGATGGCATATTTCCTGCCATAGCCTTTTATTTAAGTGGTTTTACAGCCGTATTGTTCCTCATTGGCTTGATTGCCGCCGGTTATTCAAGTGCCGACGGAACGCTAACCGCCTTAACTACAACGTTTTGCTACGATTTTCTACGTTTCGATACTTCTACAAAATCCGAAGAAGAAAAAGTGCGCATTCGCAAACGCACACACATAGCTTTTACCGTGCTGTATTTGCTTGTGATTATTGCATTTAAGCCATTCCACACCGATTCGCTTATAAAAACGCTGTTCGATATTGCCGGCTACACCTACGGTCCCCTACTCGGACTTTTTAGTTTTGGTTTGATAATGAAAAATTACTACCCAAACGATAAATACATTCCTTACATTGCCGTAGCCTCCCCTATTATTTGTTATATTCTCAATGCCAATTCTGTGGTGTGGTTTGGCGGCTATAAATTTGGATTTGAAATGCTTATACTCAATGGGTTGCTTACGTTTTTTGGAATTTTAGCAATCTCTAAAAAGACACTTATAACAACTAACCGATAAACCTACAAACTTGTCAACTTGTTTACTTGTTAACTAATATTTATGGAACAACAAAAAACACTCGAACTACTCACAATCTGCGCCGAATACTGCGCTTTTGTGGAAAAAGAAGAACACGAAAGTGCGGCTCATTTTATTGACAAATCGCATAAAATACTCACACTGTTGTATTTAAAAACAAGTCTTATGCAAAGTTCGTCAATCGACGAAGGCTATTGCGAACATTTTGTAGGCGAAAATGATTGGGAATTTATAAAACAAAATGTGCAAAAAACTTTAGGGCAATTCGACAATATGGTAAGCGTTCGCGAACCCGATGCGGCTGAAAATGAATTAATTGACTTGCCGATTTCGGAATGTTTTGCCGATGTGTATCAAGATATTCGTAATTTTATAGAACAGTATAAAGATGCTACGATGCAAACACGTGAACTTGCGCTGTATGAACTCTGTTTTAATTTTAAACTGTATTGGGGTTCTCGTATTTTGGCGATTATTAATGAATTTCATAATTTGTTGTATGCGGCTAATTCGGCATTGGAAGAAATTTAATAGAACACGGATAACGCAGATAACGCGGATTTCCACTGATAAATAAAAAATCTGCGATAATCAGCGTTATCCGTGTTATCTGCGTTCAAAAAAAATTAAAAGATGTTATTATTCCCCCATAAAAAATCAATAAGCGACGAAGAAGTAGCTTCGTATGAACAACAGTCATTCGCAGGCGAAATTCATATCGTTGATTCGCATGAGAAAATGCGCCATGCTGTGGAATATTTACAAAACTGCCCCGTTCTTGGCTTTGATACCGAAACTCGTCCGGCATTTACAAAAAATGTGAAATACGATGTTGCCCTGCTTCAATTGAGCAACGACAAACACGCATTTTTATTTCAACTGCAAAAAACAGGTATTCCCCGCAATTTGGCAAAGCTCCTCGCCTCACCCAAAATTTGCAAAGTGGGCGTTGCCGTACGCGATGATATTGTAAAACTACACGAATTGTGCAATTGCAAAATGCACGGTTTTGTTGATTTGCAAGCAATTGCCAAACAATTGGGAATTGAAAATATCAGCCTTAAAAAATTGACTGCCATTGTTTTAGGCTTCCGTATTTCCAAAAAACAACAAACCTCGAATTGGGAAATGAATTCGCTCACTCCGGCACAAAAAAATTATGCGGCTACCGATGCGTGGGTTAGTTATGAGATGTATAAAAGGTTGGAGGCTTATTTTTAAAGCCCCCTAAATCCCCCTCAAGGGGGACTTTAAGAAAATGACAAAGTCATTTTCTTGCTCCTCCCCATGAGGGGAGGCTGGGTGGGGCTTCTCTACTTCCTCAACTGCACAATCAACTTCAAACACAAATCAAAGAAAATAATCTTCGCACTCCCATTTCGCTCTATGTGATAGTGCGCTTCGTTTACGATTTTTGTTAATGCCGATATATTGCGCTCATTAATAAAGGGGTGGAATTTTTCGGAAAAATCTTTTTCAGTTTTGTATAAATACACAATTTCGGGCTTTTTGTAATTGAGTATAAAATTCTCACGAAACATTTTGAGGCAATATTCCAAAAAGGATTTTTGTTTTTCACGTCCGAATTTCGAGGCGAGTGTGTCGGAAAGATTGGTTAATTCCGGCAGATTTTTGGCGTAGGCAAAACGTGTGAGTTGGGTAAAATAATTGTAAAAATCTTCGTTTGCCTCGTCGGAGGTCAATAATTGCACCGCTTTTAAGTAATTTCCGCCGGCATTGTGTAAAATTGTTGGCATATCGGCATCGTTTATTGAAAATTCACTGCGCAATTTTTCTGCCATATTTTGGTTGTCAATTTTTGGAATACGAATAAGTTGTGTGCGGGAAATAATCGTCGCCATCAATTCTTCAGGGTGTTCGCTTATCAACAAAAATAAGGTTTTTGCAGGCGGTTCTTCTAAAATTTTCAGGAGTTTATTGGCGCAAGTTTCGTTCATTTTTTCCGTCATCCAAATAATCATAACTTTGTATTCCGCCTCGTAGGTTTTTAGGTTGAGTTTGCGCAAAATTTCCTTACTTTCTTCTTTTTGAATACTCCCCTGCTTATTATCGTCGCTTATGGTTTCGAGCCACATATCTACGTTTAAATAGGGTTGTTTGAGCACTGCCTCACGCCATTGGGCTATAAAATTATCGCTCACAGGAGTTGATTTTACGCTCGAAGTGGTTACCACCGGAAAGGCAAAATGTAAATCGGGGTGTTGTAATTTTGCGTATTTTACGCAGCTTGGGCACATGCCGCAAGAGTCTGTTACTGAGCGGTTTTCGCAATTAATATATTGTGCGAAGGCTATTGCAAGAGGCAACGCACCTGCCCCTTCGGGCGCAGCAAAAAGCAACGCATGGCTGATACGGCTTTGCTGAACAAGCTCCCGAAGGTCTTGTTTATATTGAGTTTGTCCTATTACTTGGGAAAATTGCATAATAATAATTTATAAAGTATACCGCACCCCCACCCGATACTGAAACGGCGTTTGCCTATTATAATTCGATTCTTTGAACAGCACATCGTAAAGCAAGGCTGCGTAGGCTACGGTGTTTGGGGAAATTGCGTACTCAAACCCTGCGCCAAGCGGTAAGGAATGAAACACGCCTTGATATTCTTTATTGGCATACACAAAGGCAAATTCGTATTCGGCGTGGACAAACAAACCCGAAATAATAGTGTACTGCGCTGCCGCTCGCAAACCGGTACGACTAATACTCGTGCCCGACCTTGTCAAACTTCGTATATGGCTAAAAAATGGCGATATACTCACTCGTGCATTAGTAAATGGCGAATTGCCAATCATAGGCGCAATATCTATCATCAAAACATCATTTGTAACATCAAAACCAATATTTCCACCTACTTGCACTTCTTGTGCAAATGAATGACAACAAAATATTGTAAGAAAAACACCTACAATACTCAGTTTTTTAACTAAAATACGATACTTTTGCATAATAATAATTTTTTTGAACGCAAATAAATAATTCATACAATAAATTTGTGTTGATTTGCGCTTTTTGCGTCATTTGCGTTCAAAAATACTAATTTTTCGTTTATGATACAAAATCTCAAAGGAAAAAACGACACCTACATATTCAATGCCGAACACAAAGCCGATGTAATTTCAACCGGCGAACGGTATTTTCACGTGTTTCGTGGAAAATCGAGCACTACAAATTGCGATGTTTTGATTAAACAAATTGCTCAACCAAACTTGATAAGCAATGAACAACACGCACAAATTGTTGAAGAAATTTTATTGAATATCAACAATTTACACAGCGGAATTGCACAAACACTTGATGTAATACAAAGCGACGACTCATATTTTATAGTACGTGAATATGTACAAGGCGTAAGTTTACACAATTTTATTTTCGACCCCGACTATTCAAAAATCCGTTCGGCGCAATTATTGGCAGAAATTACCCGGCAACTCTGCGAAATTAGCGCAACATTGCACGCCAACGGCATAGTGCACCGCAATATAAAACCTGCCAACATTATTGTAATGCACAATTCGTTTGGACAGATTGACACCGTTCAACCACGCATAAAACTCGTTGATTTTGAGCGCATTCAAATTACCGGACGCAGTATGCTTAATTTTGGTCGCCTGCCAATTTCACGAGTGTATTCCTCGCCCGAAATGGTGTTGCAACAGGCAAATTTAATTCACACAACTACCGATATTTTCAGCCTTGGCATTACGCTTTTTGAATTATTTGCCCGTGTTCCGGCGTACAACACCACCAATCAAGATTTGATTTTAAATATGCAAGTGGCGTTTCCGCTGAAAAAAACGCCCGAAATGAAAAAACAATTATTTGCAATACTGCACAAAGCAAGTTTTAAACACGTATTCCGCAAACCGCCAACGCATTACGATGCCAGCGAAGCGCATAATTTTTTGAAAAATGCGGTTGCTTCGCGCTATTTATCGGTAACTGATTTATGGCGTGATTTGGAGGGATTTTTTGCGCAGCAAGGTCAGAAGAAACCGTTATTGAAGTTCATGAAAAGATAAAAACCTAATTTCCACCTAATTTTTTACAAAATAACCTCAGTAACAGAAAAATGCTACGGAAACAAACCTGATTACCTGATTATGTCAATTAGGTAATCAGGTTTAAGACAGTATGTAACACATTATTACTTAGGTTGTTTTGTTTTTTATTAGGTATAGATTAGGTTTATTTTCTTACAAATGGAACAGTTTTAGTAGAAATTTAACAGATAATCGGAAAAAATCCGGTTATCTATCAAAATTTTACTATCTTTGTAGAAAATTATAAGTAATGGAACGATTACGAAACATAGGAATTATTCCGGTAAACAAAGATATTTTATTTTCGCTTTACAACGATTTGAAACGTCCGGACGACAAAATATCGGAATTAGAGCAAAAAGGTTTTATCATTCGAGTAAAACGTGATTTATATGTCGTTTCACCAAAAGTTCACAATCAAGAATTATCGAGGGAACTCGTTGCAAATCACTTATATAGACCATCGTATGTTTCGCTCGAAACAGCCCTTTCTTATTATGGTTTAATTCCCGAACGGGTGTATTCGATGCGTTCGGTTTGTATGAAATTGCATAAAAAATACGACACTCCGCTCGGAAATTTTGAATACATAAAAGTTCCCGAGAATTATTTTCAAATCGGTATCAATCAAGAAATTATCAATAATTCTTATGCTTTTTTGATTGCCTCGCCCACAAAAGCAATTTGCGATATGATTGTTAGCACGCCGAATTTGCGTTTGCAATCGGTTAAGGCAATGCAGAATTATTTGACGGAAGATTTGCGGATTGATTTTGAGGTTTTGAGAAATTTAGATAGAGATGTTGTGAGGGAGTGTGTTGAGGTTGGGAAAAAGAAAAATGAGTTACATTTGTTAAAAAACTATTTATGTCAAATATGAAAAACAAAGAGGCTGATATAACTAAAAAAACAATATTAGAGTTCTATTCACAATTGGAAGATGAAGACCATTTTAGAATGAGAATAGTAGAATTAAAAAACATCACAACTACTCCAATTAAAATTAGAGATGAAATAGTAATTTTACCAAGACAATATAGTTTTTACATAAAAAAAAATATAGAAGTAAAGCGTAGTCCATTTGAAGGCGACCCTCTTTTGGAAAAACAATATCCAACAACACGCACATGTGTTGGAGAATATATTGAATGTGCTGTTGGAACACAGCCTCTTTCTAAATCTTTTCGTTTTGATGAACTTTTTTTTGATGGAATCTCTATAGACCTTGATTCGCTTTTTAAATCATTGAATGCTAATGATAGTAACGATATTTTAAATAAAATTAATGAAAAAACTTACGATACTACTCACATTGACAATATAAAAAATTTAAAACATACATGTACATTATTATTTGCGATTAATAAAAATGTCGAAAAACAAAGAGAAAAAATAGAAATATATTTACTATCTGAAACAGAATGTTTTGATTTAATTAAACAAAGTGCTGTTTCAGTAAATATTCTGAATTTAATAGCAGATAGATGTATTTCTAATAATAGTCAAGCATTATTATTTCAAACATGTAAGCATCTGTACGCCACAGATGAATTAAAAAATAGGGCATTACCGGTTTTGTCGGATGAACAATGTTTTAATTTGCTTGGTTCAAGTTCTGATACTACTAGAATAAATATTCTAAACTTCATAACACAAAGGCATATAGCAAAAAAATATATAGATAAAGAATTACTATACAAAATATTTAAGTATCCCAACACCACAATTGAATTAAGGAAGAAGGTATTACCATTTTTATCAAACGAACAATGTATAGAATTAGTTAAACGGAACAATACTTCAACAACTATTTTGGAAATTTTAGCACTTAGTGATAGGTCTTATTACGTAGACACTAGCATTGATGATTATAGAATTAGCTCTAAGATACATCATTTAAATGTTGACATTATTAATCATAATAATGTTTCTGTTGAAATATTGTGGAAAATAGCAAAAGCAAAAGGCTCCTGCTGGTGGTTGGTATGCAATAGCCCCAAAGCCACAACCGAATTAAAAAATTATGTATTTAACTGTAGTCCTGATTATATAAAATATTATCTAAAGTATGGTAAATTTAAAAAAGACAAACCAGAATATGATTGTTACATAGCAACTGCTTGTTATGGTAGTGTTTATGCTAATGAAGTAGATAAATTTCGAGAATATAGAGATAATTATTTAGTTAATTCGTGGTTTGGACGAAATTTTATTGCATTTTACTATTTTACTTCGCCACCTATTGCAAAAATTATTGCAAAACACGAATGGTTGAAAATATTTGTTAGAGAAAATGTATTAGCTCCTATATTGAAAAGATTACCAAAATAATATTACAGACAATATGCCCAACTCAATTTTCGAAACCATGCTCTCCCGCTACCAAATCGCCACAAAAGACGATTTGACCAACGCCACACACGAAGTAATGCAGGAAATTACACTCGCAGGACTGTATAAAGCCGGTTTTTTCGACAAAGCGGCATTTTATGGCGGCACTTGTTTACGCATTTTTCACGGTTTGCAGCGTTTTTCGGAAGATATGGATTTTTCGCTTTTGCAGGCTGACGAACATTTTTCGTTGGAACAGTATTTTGAGCCTCTTATTGCTGAATTTAAGGCAGTTGGGAAAGAAATCGTTATCAATAAAAAGACAAAAACAACGCAAACAAACATAGAATCGGCTTTTTTGAAAGAAGATACGGCAATTTACGATTTGCAATTCACTGCCGAAAAACGGATTAAGATAAAAATTGAAGTCGATACACAACCGCCGCTTGATTTTTCGACTGAATATAAGTTACTTATGTTGCCGTTTTCGTTTATGACACGCTGTTATTCGTTGCCCGATTTGTATGCAGGAAAAATGCACGCTTTTCTGTTCCGCAATTGGCAAAACCGAGTAAAGGGACGTGATTGGTACGATTTTGAATGGTATATTCGCAACAATATTGCTTTGAATTTCAATCATTTACAAAAACGAACAGCGCAAATAAATAATGTGCCGGAAAAGGATTTTACCCCAGAAATGTTCCGGCACATGCTCAAAGAACGGATTTTGAAAACCGATATAAATTCTGTTAAAAACGATGTCCGCCCATTTTTAAAAAATCCACAGGAAATGGAAATTTGGAGTACGGATTATTTTCTGCAATTGGCTGATATGGTGCGATTTGAAAAATAAATCATAAAAAAGAGGCTGTTTCGTTTTGAAACAGCCTCTCTTTTTTTAAATATAATTTCTACAATTACTCTTTCAACACAGCCTGTGCAGCCGCCAAACGTGCAATCGGAACACGGAATGGAGAGCAACTTACATAATTCAATCCCACTTTGTGGCAGAACTCGATAGACGAAGGTTCGCCGCCATGTTCGCCGCAAATACCGCATTTCAAATCGGGACGTACAGCGCGACCTCTTTCGGCAGCCATTTGTACTAATTGCCCTACTCCTTTTTGGTCTAATACTTGGAATGGGTCGGCTTTTAGGATTTTCTTTTCCAAATAAATCGGCAAGAACGAAGCAATATCGTCGCGGGAATAGCCGAAAGTCATTTGCGTCAGGTCGTTTGTTCCGAATGAGAAGAACTCGGCAGCCGAAGCAATACGGTCGGCAGTCAAAGCCGCACGCGGTATTTCAATCATTGTTCCTAATTTGAAGTCTACTTTATCGCCCATTTCTTCAAACAATTTGGCAGCAGTAGCACGAATAATTTTTTCCTGCTCCAAGAACTCATGTAAAGTACCTGTAAGCGGCACCATAATTTCAGGAACAGCCGTTACGCCTTTTTTCTTCAATGCCAATGCAGCACCCAAAATAGCGCGTGTTTGCATTTCGGTAATTTCGGGGAATGTATTTCCAAGACGGCAACCGCGGTGTCCTAACATTGGATTTTGTTCGTGAAGCGCATCAATACGTTGTCTGATTTCTTTCACGGAAATGCCCATTGCTTCTGCCATTTCTTGCTGTCCTTTTTCATCGTGGGGAACAAATTCGTGCAAAGGCGGGTCGAGCAAGCGAACTGTTACCGGTAGTCCTGCCATTGCTTCGAAAATACCTTCAAAGTCTGTTTGCTGGTATGGAAGGAGTTTTGCCAATGCTTTGCGGCGACCTTCTGCATCTTCTGCCAAAATCATTTCACGCATTGCCTTGATTTTTTCACCTTCAAAGAACATGTGTTCCGTGCGGCAAAGCCCGATACCAACGGCACCAAACTTACGTGCTAACAAAGCATCTGCGGGAGCATCTGCATTGGTGCGAACAGACATTTTAGCATATTTATCGGTAAGGTTCATCAATTCGGCAAAGTCGGCATCTAATTCGGCTTCCTGCGTTGCAACTTGTCCTTCGTAAATATCTCCTGTAGAACCATTTAACGAAATATAGTCGCCTTCTTTATAGATTTTGCCATCTACTTCCATTGTTTTTGCAGCATAGTCAATTCTCAATGCTCCGGCGCCCGAAACACAGCATTTTCCCCATCCGCGAGCCACAACAGCAGCATGAGAAGTCATACCGCCACGAGAGGTAAGAATTCCCTGTGCAGCAGCCATACCTACCAAGTCTTCGGGCGATGTTTCAATACGTACCATGATTACTTTTTCACCTTTCTCTGTCCATTCAGCGGCATCGTCGGCATTGAATACAATTTTACCCGAAGCAGCACCCGGCGAGGCTGCCAAACCTTTGGCAATCACATTTGCCGATTTCAAAGCGGTTTTATCGAAAATTGGGTGCAATAATTCGTCCAATTTAATCGGGTCAACGCGCAAAAGGGCTGTTTTTTCGTCAATCATACCTTGTTTTAACATATCTACAGCAATTTTCACCATAGCAGCACCGGTACGTTTTCCGTTACGGGTTTGCAAGAACCAAAGCTTACCTTCTTGAACGGTAAATTCCATGTCTTGCATATCTTTATAATGGTTTTCAAGACGGGTTTGTATAGCGTCAAGTTCCTTATAAATTTCCGGCATAGCCTCTTCCATTGAAGGGAATTTAGCTGCACGCTCGCTTTCGGAAACGCCTGCCAATTCAGCCCAACGTTGAGAACCTATTTTAGTAATTTGTTGCGGAGTACGAATACCGGCAACCACGTCTTCGCCTTGTGCGTTGATTAGGTATTCACCTATAAATTGGTCTTCGCCGGTAGCAGCGTCGCGCGAGAAGCACACGCCGGTAGCCGAAGTTTCGCCCATATTTCCGAACACCATTGCTTGAACGTTTACGGCAGTTCCCCACTCGGCAGGAATTCCCTCCATTTTGCGGTAAAGGATTGCGCGGTCATTCATCCACGAGTCGAATACAGAACAGATAGCGCCCCAAAGTTGCTCATAAGCCGATTCCGGAAAGTTTTTGCCGGTTTGTTTCAACACGGCAGCTTTAAATTTAGCTACCAATTCTTTCAAGTCATCTACCGAAAGTTCAGTGTCCAATTCTACGCCTTTTTCCTCTTTTACATGCTCGATGATTTCTTCAAACGGGTCAATATCGTTTTTGTTTACCGGTTTCATACCCAATACCACGTCGCCATACATTTGTACGAAACGGCGGTATGAATCCCAAGCAAAACGGGCGTTTCCTGTTTTTCGGGTCATACCTTCTACAACAGCATCATTCAATCCCAAGTTCAAAATCGTATCCATCATACCCGGCATAGAGGCGCGTGCACCCGAACGCACAGATACTAAAAGCGGATTTTCAACATCGCCGAATTTAGCATTCATAAGCTTTTCCTGCAATGCTATGGCTTTTTCCACTTCGGGTTTCAAAAGTTCTACAACTTTATCTTTTCCCAACTCATAATACTCGGTACACACATCGGTTGTGATGGTAAATCCCGGAGGAACAGGTACTCCTATCAAATTCATTTCTGCCAAGTTAGCGCCTTTGCCTCCCAACAGATTTTTCATACCGGCTTTTCCTTCCGCTTCTCCGTTACCGAAAGTGTAAACTCTTTTTACGTTACTCATTGTCATTTTGTTTTTATTATTAAATTAAAAATTATACTGATTACATTATTGGGGCTCTTCTAAAAATATTTTCCGTCATTCCCGCAAAAGCAAGAATGACGGATTATTTAGAAGTTTCCTGTTATTTTTTTCCGTCCAAAGGAATTCTCATTTTATAGAACGAACGCCACACAAACACCAAACCGACAATCAAGAACGGAATGGCTATATAGATAGAATAGTCGTTAGCAGGGTCAGCTTTCATTACTATACATATTTCGGTAGCCAACAATCCAAACAGGGTTGAGAACTTGATGATAGGGTTCAACGATACCGATGAAGTATCTTTGAATGGGTCGCCCACCGTGTCGCCTATTACGGCAGCTTCGTGCAAAGGAGAATTTTTTTCTTTCAAATCCACTTCTACTACTTTTTTACCGTTGTCCCAGCTACCGCCGGCATTAGCCATATATATTGCCTGGAATAAACCAAATACCGCTATCGAAATCAAATATGCAACGAAGAAGTTCGGGTCCATAAATGCAAACGCCAAGGTAAGCGACATAAGTGCAATAAATATGTTCCACATACCCTTTTGGGCATATTGGGTACAGATTTTAACCACAGTAACCGAGTCTTCGGCATTCGCTGTTTTGTTTTCTAAATTAAATGTTCGTTTGATAAACTCAACCGCACGGTAAGCACCGGTAGTAACCGCTTGAATAGATGCGCCGCTGAACCAGAAAACAACTGCACCACCACAAATCAAGCCTAAAATTACAGGCGCATCGGTAAGCGACAGGCTCAACATATTTTTGCTTTCCAACAGTAGTATAATGGCAAATATCAAGGTAGTTGCGCCGGTTACGGCAGTACCGATTAACACAGGTTTAGCTGTAGCTTTAAATGTGTTTCCGGCAGAGTCGTTGGCTTCCAAATAATGTTTACCCATTTCGAAATCGGGTTTGAAGCCAAAATCTTTTTCAATTTCTTCGCTAATACCGGGGATTTGTTCTATTTGCGAAAGTTCAAATACTGATTGAGCGTTATCGGTAACAGGACCGTAACTGTCAACAGCAATGGTAACCGGACCCATACACAGGAAGCCGAAAGCAACCAAACCGAATGCAAAAATAGAAGCGTGGTCTCCAAGAACAGCACCCAAACCAGCACCTGCTGTTGCAGTAAAGTAAGCGATTGCCATCAAAGCTGCGATTAACAAACCTGTCCAGAATGCACTGAAATTACCTGCTACAATGCCCGAAAGAATATTCAACGAAGGACCGCCTTCGCGAGAAGCAGTAACAACTTCCTGCACATGTTTCGATTTTGAACTTGTA
This sequence comes from Bacteroidota bacterium, assembly GCA_009786075.1. Taxonomy (GTDB): domain Bacteria; phylum Bacteroidota; class Bacteroidia; order Bacteroidales; family UBA1715; genus WQTX01. The sequence goes on from WQTX01000005.1 coordinate 44,328, forward strand.
AAGATTTTGGTAAATTCGGGGATTAACACCGCCGCCAATGTTCCGCAACTGATAATTATGGCAAGTTTCCACCATAAAGAACCATCGCCCATGTCTGCCAACAAGAAATGGCTCATAAAGAATGTAGCCGAAATACACAAAATTGCAGCAATCCAAATTAAACGCATCAAAGGCGCTTCAAAATCAAATTCTTTTTTATTTCCATATAATACTTTGGAAATAGCTTGATTAATGAAGAACGAACAACCCGAAAGGAAGTCCATCAAGAAACGCATACCGAATATCCACACGATTAATTTTGCTTGCAAACTGTGAGCAAAATATGTAGCACTTCGCATATCAAGAGCAAATAACACACCATCTTTATCTGTTAAACCTTTCGCAATAGCATTGTTTACCCAACTTTCAAAAATTCCTTGTCCCAGACCGCTGAAAAGCATTTGCGGAGTTACGGCAAGCACAATAAACGAAATAAGGGCAACACCCGTTACGCCATACGTTTCAAAACCGTCGGCAGTCGGACCTACGCTATCACCTGCGTTGTCGCCCGTACAGTCGGCAATTACACCGGGGTTGCGAGGGTCGTCTTCTTTCACTTTGAAAACCACTTTCATTAAGTCAGAGCCAATATCTGCAATTTTCGTGAAAATACCACCTGCAATACGCAACGCGCTCGCACCGAGCGATTCGCCTATGGCAAAACCAAGGAAGCAAATTCCCACAGTTTCACGATTAACAAACAAAAGAATAATAACCATCATTACCAATTCTAATGAAATAAGGAAAAGTCCTACGCTCATACCCGATTTTAACGGAATATTTACCACATCAAGCGGACGTCCGCGCAACGACGCAAAAGCAGTACGCGCATTTGCATACGTATTAATCCTGATACCGTACAAGGCTACCGAATACGAGCCTGCCATACCAATAATGGAAAAGAACAGCACTTGCACCACAACACTTACACTCTCGCCGAGAAGTCCGAAGAAGTACACACACATAACTACTGCAATCAATCCGAAAAGCATGAGCAAAAACTTACCTTGCTGAAAGAGGTAAGTACGGCACGTTTTGTAGATTGTTGCGGCAACGTCTAACATAGACTGATGCGCCGGAAGTTTTTTGATTTGTGCAAACAGTAACAAACTGAAACCCAAAGTTCCCGAGATAATCAACGCGCCGTAAAACAGGAAACTCCATGCGCTAATGGTAGTTCCAAAAATGTTGTACGCGCCTTCGTGCAGGTCGGGAATGGCAAGGTTGGCTTCGCTTGCGAAAGCCGATACGCCTGTTCCAAACAGGAAACAAGCAAAGAGAGAGAGTTTTTTAAAGTGCTTCATTTTTAAAGGTATTATAATATGTTAGTAAATTAATAAAATTTCAAATAAATATTTTCACATCAGTTTTGTAAAAAAAATTACATAAATGTAAAAACGGCGTAAAAATAGTATAAATTTTTAATTAATTATCGTTATTGGTAATTTTATTTTATTTTTTTTCAAATGGCACAATAGCTTTCAAAAATGTGGAATTTGTATTATTTTTGGCAAAAGATTTTTATGTACTATTGCGTTTTGATTCAAAGTACCGGATTGTGGGGAAATTATTAGATGTGAAAATGGTAGAAAATTGGGTTAAAGGTTGTGTATTGAATGACTGAATAACTGAATAACTGAAACAATAAATATCAACTGAATATCTACAACCGAGCTTGCGAGCTCAACAAAGTTAAATATCTATGAATATCAAAATATCAATGAAAAAACTTCTCACAATTTTACTTGCTCTCACTCTACTCCCCCTATGGGGGTTGGGGGGCTTATTTGCCCAAGATGCAAAAGTTATTCACGTATTCGTATCTCTGTGCGACAACAAATATCAAGGCATTGTGCCTGTGCCAAAAGCAATCGGCAACGGGCAAGACCATAATAATAATCTGTATTGGGGCTGCGGTTATGGCGTTCGCACGTTTTTCAAAAAAAGCAATGAATGGAAATTGCTTTCCACAAGGGGGAAAAATGGCGTAATACTCGAACGGCTTGTGTTCAAACACGCCACCAAAAACTATTATTTGGTAGCCGATGCGTACGACGGGCAATATATAAAACAGTGTACCAAAGATTTTTTGAATAGCAGTTGCGGAAATGGAAAAGACACTTTGCACGTTGACGGAAAAATTTTAGGTATTGGTGGAAATTCCGTACTCGTGGCATACATTGGACATGACGGGTTAATGGATTTTCAACTTTCGGAAACTTTTGTGAACACCGATAAAGTGCAACGTGATGTGATAATTTTAGCCTGTTACAGCAAACGATTTTTTAGTCCGCACTTGAAAACAGCAAACGTTAATCCGTTAGTGTGGACTACCAATTTGATGTGTCCCGAAGCCTATACATTACACGATGCTCTTACAGGCTACGTCAACGGCGAAAGCAACGCACAAATTCGTGAACGAGCAGCGGCGGCGTATTCACGGTATCAAAAGTGCAGTTTGAATGCGGCGAAGGGGTTGCTTGTAACGGGGTGGTAAAAGTTAGTTAACAAGGAAACAAGTTAACGAGTTGACAAGGGAAAAGAGAATAACAAAATCTATGAATATCTATCGAATATCAATAAATATCAACCGAATATCTATAAATAAAATGAAAAAATTCCACACCATACTCCTCTGTTTATTTTGCTCCCTTCCCTCATTTGCACAAATAAGCGAATATTACCTAAACGAACACAAACAAAAAACCGACAGCGCAAGTGCGGTGTATATAGCTCGTGCAGAACAGCAAAACGCATTGTCGAACAACATAAAAGTAACGATACAAACCTTACAGGGAAACATTGTTTCAGAATCGGAATATAAAAACGACCTGCTCGACGGCATTACAAAACTCTACCACCCCAACAAAAACCTCAAAGCCGAAATTTCCTACAAAAACGGTCTTTTACATGGCGATGTTAAAACCTATTATTACACCGGAAACATAAAACGCCACGATGTATTTGATAAAGGCGCATTGCTGCAAGGCACGTGTTTTGGCATGAACGGCTCACGCGACCGCTACACGGATTTTTACACGCCTCCCTCCTACATCGGCGGCGAACGGGCATTGTACAAATTTGTATTCCTCAACACCTATTACCCCGATGAAGTAAAACTTGAAAAAATCAACGGAACAGTTACGGTACGTTTGCTTATCTCAAAAAAAGGCGAAATTATTGACCGTGAAATAGCTCAATCCTTGCACCCCGAATTAGATAAAGAGGCTTTGCGTGTTGCAAACTTAATTACTAAATTTACGCCTGCCAAGCAGGACGGCGAATTTATTGAAAGTGTGTATATGCTTTCCGTTCCTTTTGAAATACGGAATTAAATTTTTTAGACATATGGATTCTGTTTAATAATGACAAAAATTGCTCGCAATTTCGTATATTTCAAAATACATTGCAATCTTTTTTTGTATGTTCAAAAAAAACAGCAAAATCATTTTTTGATTTTGCTATAAGTGCCATAAAAATACAAGTTGCAGCAAAATTAAAATACGAGCAAATCGTCTATAACTATTTCGTTTTGAATGTATCCATAGTACATATTTCGTTTTACTCCAAAGGTTGTAATCATTGTTGTATGCAGGGTTTTACGGTTTTTTGTAATTTCTTGAAATGTTGCAGTTCTTATGCGTAAGGTATCGGCGTATGATTTGGTAATTTCATATTCTTTGTTTGCATATTTCATTTCACACAGATTGATTACATTGTCGTTTCGGTCAATGATAAGGTCTATTTGTGTAGTTTGATTTGTGTCTTTGTCGGTATTTCGCCAAGTAGAATAATTTGCGGAGACACCCGAAATTCCGAGTTTATTTTTGATTTGCGGAATGTGTAAAAGACAAACTTGTTCAAAGGCATAACCACGCCATGAATTGATTTTGGGTGTCATAAAATGTATTGTCCAATAATTTTCGTCAGAATTGTTTTTGTTGTAAATAAAATTTAGATAAAACAATGAAAACAAATCAATTAACTGGTAAATTTTATCGCGTTGTTGTTTGCCGAAGGCGTAATATGAACGAATAAAACCACATTGTTCTAATTCTTCTAACATTTTGGAAACAGCCCCGCCATTTTTCATTTTTGCAAAATTTATAATTTCTTCGCGCGTCAGTCCCATTCGTTTTTCGCCCAAAGCAATGATTAACGAAATATATTTTTCGGCTTTTCTAAAAAGCGAGTTGTAAATTTCAAAAAATTCATTTTTCAATAGCGCATTTGAGTTAAAAAATAGATTATCAATGTTTTGCGGCAATCCTTTTGTGCTGTCAATTTGTTTCCAATAATAAGGAATACCACCCAAAATCGTGTAATAATCGAGCTGTAAAGTATGGTCTAATTTGAGTTTTTGTTTTACAGTAAAATCTTCACATTCTTTCAAAGTAAATGGCTGTAACGCAATTTGTCGTGTAACTCTATTGTGCAGTCCGCCACGATTTTTAATAATTTTATTGAGCATCCACGAAGTGGAGGAACCGCAGATAATCAGCAAAATATCGGGATTGGCAGAGGCATACGTATTCCACCAGTATTCGAACGCTTGTATAAAATTTGAACCCATTGTTGCGAGCCAAGGCATTTCGTCAATGAAAATCACTTTTTTGCCACGTTTACGGGAGCGGTTTAACTCTTTTTTCAACATTGCAAAAGCAGTTGTCCAACTTTCCGGCGTTGGAATAATCATATTGAAATACTCTTGAAAAGCATTTTTGAAATTTTCAAGTTGCGTTTGCATTGTTGAACTTTCGCTACCTGAGAAATAGAACGTGAACTTATTTTTAAAAAATTGTTTGATTAAGAATGTTTTACCAACTCTTCGACGACCATAAACAGCAACAAATTCCGGTTCATCAGATTCTAAAATCCTTTGCAAAATTTCTATTTCTTTTTTTCTGCCGACAATATCGTTCATAATTTGAAATGTTTTGATTTTGCTGCAAATGTATAAAAAATATTACTTATAGCAAAATAGAAATGTTTTTTATGAAAAAAAACAGCAAAATCATTTTCGGATTTTGCTGTTTTATCTGTCGGAGAAGCTACAAGTTACACTTCGTTAAACTAAATATATTGATTGTTTTTTGAATAGCAATATAGTAATTGTTTCGTTATAGCTCGTAAAACAAAAGTCTTGCTTTTTTTGCAAGGCTAAAAAAGGCACAAGTTAAAAAAACGTGCACCAAATGGGGGCATTGCAAATTTAATTACTAAATTTGCGCCTGCCAAGCAGGACGGGGAATTTATTGAGAGTGTGTATATGTTGAGTGTGCCTTTTGAGATTAGGAATTGATAAAATTTGAAATAATATGGAAGCAAAAGATTGGTTTGAAGAGGGCTGTGATTGGGATGACAAAAAGGATTATTCAAAAGCATTAGATTGTTTCAATAAAGCAATAGAATTAGCCCCTAACTATGCAAATGCGTATTACTACAAAGGAAGTGTATTATATAATTTAAACAAATATCAAGAAGCCATAAAATGTTATGATATAGCAATAGAGTGTTTCGATAAAAATGAATTCTACAAAAAGAAAGCTGCAATAACATATAGTGACAAAGGATGTGCATTAAATCACTTAGGTAAACACCACGAAGCAATGAAATGTCACAATATAGCAATAGAATTAGACCCTAACAAAACAAGTGAGTATTCCTGCATAGGAAACACATTAGAATACTTGGGTAAACACCACGAAGCGATGAAATATTTCAACATAGCGATAGAATTAAATCCTGATTATTTAGCATATAGGGGGCGAGGGATGGTTTATAGGAGAATGGGTAAAAACTCTGAGGCTATTGCTGATTACAATAAAGCGATAGAATTAAACCCTAATTGCGAAAATGCTTGTTACTATAAAGGAATTGTGTTGGAAAAATTAAGCAAATACAAAGAAGCTGTTAAATGTTATGAACAAGTGTTAACTATAAACCCAAATCATTTTGATAGTGCTGCAAGAAGAAATACAATACTACTCAATATGCCGACGCAAAAAGAAGAGTATATAAACACTACGTTGCAAGAGTTTGATAAAATGTTGAATTATGGCTTTTCCGCTACTTTTTCTCGTGTAAACAAAAATGATGTAGAACAAAAGATAGTAAATCAATTACCCAAAAATATTGAAACAGCCCGACAGCGTATTGATAAAACTATGGAAGATTTTAATACTATAACAAATTATGAAACTCAAATTGCAAAATGCACACCGGACGAATTTCCGATAGCAATTACGATTTACTACTATATAACAGGCAAAATATCTGCTGACACAGCTTCGGTATTGCTGCTATATTTTAGAAAAAAAATGAACGATGAAAGCTTAAAAAATTTCGTTAATGTTATGAAAGCATCGAATATCTCAATAAATATTATATTTGTCTGTATTGAGTTTTTGGTTTCGCTTCAAGATGTTTTTATATCAAAAATTTGGCAAGAAAAAATTGAATATGAGCAATTTAAAGAGTATTTACCAATATTTTTAAGAGCAGAACGACAACGGTTAGGCGATGATATATTTGTTAAAAAATACTATTTTGAAAATCATTTAAAAGAATATGGGAAAATTTTTGAATTAACCCAAAACCGTACCTTACCATAAAATTTATTACAATTAAATAACATTTCCTAACCTCTAATACCTAAACTTATGAAACATTTACACCTCTCCTTATTCACACTTTTATTTTGCTCATTTATGGCACAATCACAAGAAAATGAAGCTGTTATCATTCCTTCGACTGTGGAATTACGTTACACAGTTCAACCGTCCGACAGTCGTATTCAGTACACCGGCAGAATTGACAAATCCGACAAATCGGCGTACCGGTTTTCGCACTGTGGCGTGAGTATTCAAACCAAATTTTACGGCAGTTCCGTTGCGGCGGAAATTACCGAATACGGCAACGGCTCGGCAGGCGGCACAAATTATTTCAATGTGATAATCGACGGCAAAGTACAGGGAAAACCTCTGCAACTTATGCCGGGCAAGCACATTTACACGCTTGCACAAAATTTAGCTGAACGCACTCACACAATCGAACTTTTCAAACGCACCGAAAGTCAAGTGGGCGAAGTGGCGTTTCATGGTTTTAGAGAAGAAGTGTCAGGCGAAAATTTAGCCATGGCTGATTTACCCAACCTAAAACTCGAATTTATAGGCAATTCAATTACCTGCGGTTATGGCAACGCGGTGGCATATTCGGCGCAGGATTTGGAAACAAAAAGCGGTTTTAACTCCGTAAACGAAAATAATTATATGGCGTATGGCGCAATTACCGCACGCAATTTACGAGCGCAATATTCCTGCATAGCCTATTCGGGACGAGGATTATTTCAAAACAACACCGGCTGCACCGAAGGAACTGTACCCCAAATGTACGACCGCATTTTCCCCGACAACCCACAATCGGTGTGGACTGCCGCCGACCGAGCCGCTTATGCGCCGCATTATATTATTATCAATCTCGGCAGTAATGATTTTTATGCCGAAACTTCGCAAGGCAAAAATTTTTATGTGGAGCGCGAAAAATTTGTTGATGCTTACGTTAATTTTGTAAACAAGCTCCGCTCCTATTATCCGCAGGCTACGATTATTTGCACCGTAGGCGTTATGATGAGCGACAGTTACCCCAAAAATGCACAGCAATGGACACGCATACAAGAATACACGCAAGTCGTGCGCAATCATTTTGCATCACAAGGCGATAATAATGTATTATATTTGAATTTGGGGCAACAAAGCGTACCGTACGGCGAAGATTGGCATCCGTCGATTGCTACGCATGAGAAAATGGCAAAAACGCTTACCGATTTTATTTTAGCTGATATGATTAAGAAATAGTTGACTTGTCAACTAATTCCTCGTCAACTTGTCTCCTCGTCCCTTGTTTCCTAAAATTTATTTCCTATTTTTGCGCAAAATTTAAAATCATGGGACTAAAATGTGGAATCGTGGGCTTGCCCAATGTTGGAAAATCAACCTTATTTAACTGTTTAACAAACGCAAAAGCGCAGGCGGCAAACTTTCCGTTTTGCACCATTGAGCCAAATGTGGGCATGATTACCGTGCCCGATGAACGCCTGCAACAATTGGAAACCATTGTAAAACCCGAGCGTGTGGTTCCCACAACCGTAGAAATTGTAGATATTGCCGGTTTGGTAAAAGGCGCAAGTAAAGGCGAAGGTTTGGGCAATAAATTCCTTGCCAACATTCGTGAAACCGATGCCATAATTCACGTTTTGCGTTGTTTCGACAACGAAAATATTACCCACGTTGACGGTTCAATTGACCCTGTGCGCGACAAAGAAACTATTGACATGGAACTGCAACTCAAAGATTTAGAAAGCATTGAGGGGCGCATTCAAAAAGTAAAAAAACAAGCGCAAACCGGCGGCGATAAAGAGGCAAAATACATTTACGATATATTGGAACGTGTGCGCACCCATTTATTGGGCGGCAATTCCGTTCGCAGTTTGGGTTTGGACGAAAACGAACAAGCGGCAATTTACGACCTGCATTTAATTACCTTGAAACCCGTAATGTACGTGTGCAATGTTGACGAAAAAGGTATTACCGGCAACAACTATGTTGAAGCCCTGCAAAATGCCGTAGCCGCCGAACAAGCCGAAGTACTCACGCTTGCCACCGCCATAGAAGCTGAAATTGGCGAATTGGAAGACCCCGAAGAACGGCAAATGTTTTTACAAGATATTGGTTTGAGCGAACCGGGGTTAAACAAACTTATTCGTAAAGCCTACGCCCTGCTCAATCTTGAAACTTATTTTACCGCAGGTGTAAAAGAAGTGCGCGCGTGGACATACCGCAAAGGATTTAAAGCACCGCAAGCCGCCGGCGTTATTCACACCGATTTTGAAAAAGGTTTCATTCGTGCCGAAGTTATAAAATTTGCCGACTATATAAAATACGGTTCGGAGCAAGCGGTGAAAGAAGCGGGCAAAATGAGCGTTGAGGGCAAAGAATATGTGGTGCAAGACGGCGATATTATGCACTTCCGGTTTAATGTGTAACCTAATATTCCCGCAAAATTTCATTCAATCTACCAACATAATAAAACGGCAGATTTATTAATGTAAACGTTTTGCCTTTTTGCGTTGTAACTTCGTCAACAGAAAACGCTTGCGACCACACTCTCACGGCAATGTCGTGCGGCACTTCATCCATAAATAAATGCAACGATGTAAGTTTTGCATTATGCCCCGATTTTACTTCTATGGGAATAACTCTGTTTTCTTGTTGCAACACAAAATCGACTTCGGCATTGGAGTTTGATTTTTCGCGCACCCAAAAATTCCGTTGATTTGAAACTCGATTATCCAAAGCCAAAAGTTCCTGTGCTACAATCTGTTCCGCTATTTTTCCTCGCCACGCATGTAAAATATCGGCAGCGCCAAATACTTCTTTCTGCACCTGTGCCGCATAATTTACCAATCCGCAATCGAGCCACAGCAGTTTTGGCGAGCGTTTCAAATCTTTTGTTACCGGCACAAGAAAATCGGTTGTGGGGTGGCAAAGTTCCAAAACAAACGTTTTTTCCAATGTGCGAAACGCCTCGCCCATCTCGCGCGCTTTGTACGACGAACCGCCAAAACCGCCCAAAGTAATACGTTCGGCAGCAAATTTCCAACCCGACTGCAAAATATAACGAATGGTTTGGCTCATAGTTTCGTTGCGCGCATATTTTTCAACATCATCGCGGTAACTCGTAAGTAAACTTTCGTAAATCGTGTTCAAACCTACAAAATCTTTATGTTCGGCATAATTGGCAAGCACTTCGGGCATGCCGCCAATAAGCGTAAATGTGTTAAACAAATTCATCGTTTTCTCGTGCATAGCCTCGGGTATGCGGCGGGCAAGCAGAGCTTTTTCGAGTTGTGTTTCGCCTATTGCTCGCAAAAATTCGTTAAACACACAAGGGCGAAGCGCCAAATATTCCACTCGCCCGACAGGAAAAGAAACATCTTTACTTAACGTCGTTTCCAACAATGAACCTGCCGCAATAACGTGTAAATCACGTATTTTAGCCTCGTAAAAATAACGAAGTTTTGTGATTGCCGTTTTTGAATTTTGAATTTCGTCGATAAACAGGAGCGTTTTCCCTTGCTTGTTTTCTTTGTTGCAAAACAGAAAAATTTCAGCCACAAGGTCTTCAATTTCCTGTTCTTTTTCAAACAAAGCCGCTGCGCTCGGATTTTTCTCAAAATTCAAGTAGAGATAATTGTCAAATCTCTGCGAAAAATTTTCGACAAGTGTAGTTTTTCCAACTTGCCGTGAACCTCTCAATATCAACGGTTTACTATTTGGTTTTACAAGCCATTTTTCCAATTCTGCAATACAATTTCTTTCAAACATAGCCTTTATTTTTTGTGTTTAGCGAAATGCAAATATAATACTTTGTTTCAAATACAGGGTATAATTGATTAAATTTTGTTTCAAATACAGGGTGTAATTGATTAAATTTTGTTTCAAATACAGGGTAAAAAGATTTTTCGATTCCGCAATAGTACCTGATTTATTTCTTTTGTTAATTATTTTTGCGATTTCGCTTTTTGGCTTGTCGCTGTTGTTTTTTTGTTGGAATATAAACTTCATTTTAACGTTTATGCACAAACATACAACATTTTCAGAACATAATGAGAGATTTACACTATATTTGTAACAAAAAATTAAAACAAAACCTTACCACAAATGAACGATATACAAATACAAAAACTTGAAACCCTCGTGAATGAATACAAACGGGTTATGCAAGGGCAAATAAATTTAGAAAAATTAACCGCCTTTGCCATTACTTACCACTCTACGGCTATTGAGGGCAGCACACTCACAGAGGGGCAAGTGTATAATTTACTCGATTTGGATATACCGGCAAAAAACAAACCTTTTAGCGAGCAACAAATGGTAATAGACCACCAAAAAGCACTTGTTTTCACGCTCAACAAAGCCAAAGAAAAAGCACCGATAACAGAAAAGTTACTGCAAGAAATTGGGGCGTTGGTGGTAAAAAACACAGGCAAAGAATACAGCACGGTATTAGGCACGTTCGACAGCACACAAGGCAATTACAGGCTACTGAATGTGTTTGCCGGTGCACGGCGTTTCCCCGATAGCAGCAAAGTGCCCACGCTTATGCAAACGCTTGTGAGTGAAATAAACGAGAAACTAAAAACGGCACACACATTCAAGCAACAATGTGAATTAGCATTTGAAATACATTACCGGTTTGTAAGCATACACCCATTTGCCGACGGCAACGGACGTACTACGAGGCTTTTAATGAACTATATTTTAACGCTCTTTGATTTGCCGATTTTCTACGTGTTCAAAAATAGCCGACTTTCATACATTCAAGCATTGGAACGAGCGAGAGAAACCGGCAATACCGATGTGTTTTATAGCTTTATGTATAAGCAGTATGCAAAATTTATTGAAAAGGAGTTGAAAATCTTATTGTCGCATTATTAAAAAAAGCTGGATTGCTTCGTCCCTCGCAATGACGTACAAAAGAAGCGTCATTGCGAGGAACGAAGCAATCCAGAAAATTAATATTGATATTAGGCTGTATTTATTCAATACTATTCAACAAGCCAAGTTTCCCATTATCAATCAGCGTAATAATTAATTCGCCAAATAAGGTGTTTTGCCACGCAAACCATGGTCTTGTGAAATTTGTGGCATCATCTTTATGAAAAGATTCGTGCATAAAACCGGTGCCGGCATCCGTATCCATCAACATTTTTACGTAAGTCTTGATTTCTGCATCGTCTTGACTTGTGAATACTTTCATCATAATACTCATGGGCCAAACCATATCAAGTCCGATATGCGGACCGCCAATGCCCTCGCCTACTTTTCCGCTGAAAAAATAAGGATTGCTTTTGCTCCATACAAACCGGCGGGTGTTTTGATAAATCGGGTCGTTGATGTCCACGTCGCCCAAGTAAGCCATTGCCAATAGACTTGGTACGTTAGAATCGTCCATTAATGCACGGCTGCCGAATCCGTCTATTTCATACGCATATATTTTTCCAAATTCGGGGTGGTCGCACACTGCATATTCGCGCAAGGCGGTTTCCACTTCCAAAGCCAAATCTGTGCACTCTTTTGCCAAACCGGGATTGTTTTTTACGGTTGTCAATATTTCAGCCACTTTACGCAAAGAAGTAACGGCAAAAAAGTTGGAAGGAACTAAAAATAGATAGGTACATGAGTCATCGGAAGGACGGAAAGCAGAGGCAATTAATCCCACCGGATTTACAGGAGCGCCATAGCCGTGGTTCAACATAGTATCTACCACACGGAATGTTTCCCGTTGAAAAGTATAAGAGCCCAAATTTTCTTTCCGTTGCTGGTCTTTGAATGTTGCTACAACCAATGCCATAGCCCGCACCCAGTCGTCGGTAAAAACGCTGGTATCGCCCGTTACTTTCCAATATTCATAAGCCAAGCGAATAGGATAACAAAGTGAGTCAATTTCCCATTTACGTTCGTGCAGTTCGGGTATCATATCTGTTAAATCCTTTTCCCACTCGCTTCCAACCGCCCCGTCGTTAAATGCGTTGGCAAACGGGTCTAATAAGATACATTTGGTGTGCCGGTGAATTACGCCTGCAAGCATTTTTCTCAACTTTTCATCTTGATTTGCCAATTGGACATAAGGATATACCTGAGCGCCCGAATCGCGCAACCACATAGCGTGAATATCTCCTGTGTAAACAAACGTATCGTCTTGCCCGTCTATGACACGGTAATGAACAGTTGTATCAAGCGTATTCGGATAACAATTGGCAAACATCCACGCCAATTTCGGATTCTTCAAAAGCCGGCAGATTTCTTGGATTTTTTTCTCAATGGCATCTGACTTAAAAAGCCGGTCGTTTATGTGAGGACGCTGCGAAGTATAGACCGCCGTCTTATCTTTCGCAACAGACAGAGATTTTTTAGGAGGCAGATTGACAGCCTGCGATTCGTTTATAAAAGGAGTCGCAAATAAGCCGATTCCTATTAAACCTGTACAAAGAAAATGTTTCAGTTTCATATATTTTTGTGTGTTAAGAATTAAATTTTGTTCAAAGATAGGGAAAATGGTTGAAATTTTATTAGGTGTTTAAAATATATTTTTAATCTAACACCCGCATTTTGAAAAAACTCCTATATTTGTAACCATTTTAAAAAACAATAAAAACCTATTTTCACAAATGGAACAAAAAATTATAGATACAGCAAAACAGTGGCTTACGGGCAATTACGACGAAAAAACAAAACAGGAAGTTCAATATTTATTAGATAAAAACGATGCCGATTTGGAAAATGCGTTTTACCAAAACCTTGAATTTGGCACAGGCGGTTTGCGCGGCGAAATTGGCGTGGGAACCAATAAAATGAACATTTACACCGTAGGAATGGCTACGCAGGGCTTTGCAAATTACATAAAAAAAGCCTACCCTAACGAAAAAGAAATAAAAGTTGCCGTAATTCACGACTGCCGCATTCGCAGCCGTTTGTTTGCCGAAACCACTGCTAACATATTCGCAGCCAACGGGTTTAAAGTATTTTTGTCGGAAGATTTGCGTCCGACGCCCGAACTTTCGTTTGCAATTCGTCATTGGGGTTGCAAAGCGGGTGTAAACATTACCGCATCGCACAATCCTGCGAAATACAACGGTTACAAAGCCTATTGGGAAGACGGCTGTCAATTAGTGCCGCCGCACGATACCAATGTAATAAAAGAAGTTGAAAAAATTCAAAGCATCGACGATGTAAAATGGACGGGAAATCCTGAAAATATTATCTTGTGGGGCGAAGAAATTGACCGCCCGTATCTTGATGCTATTAAAACACTGTGGCTCAATAGTGATGCTGTGCAGAAACATAAAAATTTAAAAATTGTGTATACCTCAATTCACGGAACGGGTATAAAACTTGTGCCGCGAGTGTTGCAGGAAATGGGATTTACCAACGTGCACATTGTGGAAGAACAAGCCGAAGTTTCGGGCGAATTTCCATCGTTGCTTGCGCCCGGAGTTGCGCCAATTAAAGAAGAAAACTTTAAATCGGAACTTGATTGGTTAAAAGCATTGGACGCAAACACCGGCTCGCCAAATCCCGAAAAAGAAAGCGCAATGAAACTCGCCATTGAAAAAGGCAAAGTTCTCAACGCCGACCTCATAATGGCAACCGACCCTGACGGCGACCGTGTGGGAATTGTGGTAAAAAATTCGGAAGGCAGTTACGAAATTCTTAACGGAAACCAAACCGGAACGCTTTTGGTACAATATTTAATTAAAGCGTGGGAAAAACAAGGCAAACTGCAAGGCAACGAATTTGTGGTAAAAACAATAGTTACCACCGAATTGATTACCGAAATTTGCGCAAAACACAAAGTTGAAATGTTCGACGTGTTGACCGGTTTTAAATATATCGGCGAAAAAATCCTTGAATTGGAAGGCAAAAAACAATTTATTGGCGGTGGTGAAGAAAGTTTTGGCTATTTAGCCGGCGATTTTGTGCGCGATAAAGATGCCGTAATTGCCTGCGCCGTTATAGCCGAAGCTGCGGCAGTTGCAGCCGAAGAAGGCAAAAGTTTGTACGATATTTTGGTGGAAACCTATTTAGAATACGGTTTGTACAAAGAAGATTTATTGTCAATCAAAAAAGAGGGCAAAGCCGGAAAAGAGGAAATTGATGCAATGATGAAAAATTTCCGTGCCAATCCGCCGAAAGAATTAGCAGGCTCGAAAGTGGTGTTAATCAAAGATTACGAGCAACAAAAAGCCTTTGATTGCGTGAACGGAACAAGTTCGGCAATTAATTTACCACAATCAAACGTACTGCAATTCTTCTGCGCCGATGGCTCAAAAGTAACTGTGCGACCTTCGGGAACCGAACCGTTAATTAAATTTTATTTCGGCGTAAAAACCGAAGTTGCTGATAAAAATTCGTTTAAACAGGCGGAAGCGGTTTTGCGGGATAAGATTAAGGCTTTGGAAAAATCATTGAGTTAGTTTTTTTGTAATTGTCGCAATACAACAAGAAACAAGTTATAAATTTAAAGGTTGCGCCCGGCACATATTAGGGATTGAAAAATGAAAAAGTTAATTTTAATCGCAGTTGTAGGACTTTTGTTCTTTTCGTGTAGTTCAAAATGGGAGTATAAAACAGTTACTGTTAAAGGAGAGGAACAAGAATCGTCAGCAAAATTTAAAGCTAACACATTTGATGTTTCAGATGAAGCATTGAACTTGTTCGGTAAAGACGGTTGGGAGTTGGTTAGCATTTATGAAAAAACAGAAACCGTACACCCAAATTTTGGTAATGACCAATACGTTAATGGTATTCAACCAAATGTGAGAACTTCCGAAATAAATTTCGTATTTAAACGCAAAAAATAGGAGGAGTTTTTATGAGAAATTTATGTGTATTAATTTTTGTATCTATCTTTGTTTTAAGTAGTTGTAGCAATATTTCAGACAAACCTGTTACTGAAAAATTGTGTACGGAAGAACTTTCAAAAGCAATAAAAAGCGACACTATATTTGCCGATTTTTATGAGGCTATCAGAGAAAAAGTTGATGATATGAGCGACATAAAAAAGGCGACATTTAACGATGTTACTTATCGTAGGTTGTTCAAATATGCGAAATTTTTAATAGATACAACTTATTGGAATCCATTGTATGAAAAATGGGGAAAGGAATGGGAAAGTGAATATGGAGTTTATTTGCCAAAAGCAGATTCAGTTTTGAATTTTTGGAAAAAGTATTTAGAAGAAAATTCTTTGGACAAATATGTGAAAGTTGAGTTAGCAAGGATTGACAAAGAGTATTACGATTATATTGGCGGATTAAAAGAAGTCAATTTAGGCTTTAAACTAACGCCACTTCAAGGTACAATAGAACAAATTCGTTTTAATTATGGTTACAAACCCAAAATTAGCGGAGATAACAAATATTATGAAAAGCATAATTGCATTTCAACTTCGCCATTTTCTTCTCCAACTGTGAGATATTGGGAAGTTGGTTATTCGGACAGAGACAAATTTGGAGGAAAAAATGTAGAAACATTTTTAAGAGATTATAATTTGTATATCGAAATTACACAAATTCGTAAAGACGGAAAAAATATTAGTATTGATGATTTTGCTGTTCCAAAAGAAGTTTCCAGATGTTTGGAATATGAAAATGAATATCCTGCACTCTTTGGATTGTACAAGGATGATGTAATAAAAGAATTGATAAACAAAAATTATGTTACAAAATTAGGTTACGAAAATAAAAAAGCAGACGAAATAAGAGAGAAAAAAGACAAACTTAGTTTCGACTTTTTGAAAGAATTAAACATAAACACCAGCCGATAACCCCGTTTGGCGCAAGTTTGCAACTTGTGCCGATACAGAATAAAGAAAAATAAATAATGAAATTACAACTGATACAAAGTAAAATATATGAAATACGAACTCAATACCCCGTTTACTAACAACTAATTACTAACAACTAACCCCTAAAAAAATGCCCTTTATAAACTACATACGCACACAAGCAAAAAGCGATGTAAAAACAATCGTTTTACCTGAAGCAACCGAGCCTCGCACGCTCGCAGCCGCAAACATTGTAATAAGAGAAAAAATTGCCAATATTATATTAATTGGTAATCCCGATTTTATTGCGCAGTATGCAAAAGACCACGACCTCCCCTATTTGTTGCAGGCGAAAGTGATTAACCCCCTCAACCACCCCAAACAAGAGGAATATGCACAAATGATTGTAGAATTGCGCAAAAGCAAAGGCGTGAACATTGATGCGGCGCGTGCGTTGATAAAAAATCCGCTCTATTTGGCTGCCACAATAATAAAAGCCGGCGATGCCGATGGCGAAGTTGCCGGAGCCGAAAATTCTACACAAAACGTGTTGCGTCCCGGATTTCAATTGATAAAAACAGAGGAAGGTGTGTCGATAGTTTCGGGCGTATTTATTATGATTATGAAAGACAAAAATTTTGGCGACAATGGTGTGATGCTTTTTGCCGACTGTGCCGTAAATCCCGAACCTACCGAAGACGAACTTGCCGAAATTGCGGTGCGCACGGCAAAAACAGCACAAAGTTTGCTCAATATGACAGCGCGAATTGCAATGCTCAGTTTTTCAACAAAGGGCAGTGCCAAACACAAATTAACCGAAAAAGTTGCTCGCGCCACCGAAATTGTAAGGGTAAACCACCCAAACATTATTATCGACGGCGAAATGCAGGTCGATGCAGCAATTGTACCCGAAGTGAGTATGAAAAAATCGCCCAACAGTATTCTTAAAGGAACTGCTAATACGCTGATTTTCCCTTCGTTAGAAACGGGAAATATTGCCTACAAATTGGTGCAACGCTTTGCTCATGCCGACGCATACGGTCCTATTTTGCAAGGCTTGGCAAAACCAATCAACGACCTTTCACGCGGCTGCTCAGTGGAAGATATTATTAATGTGATTGCTATTACGGCTATTCAGGCGCAGAATAGTAATTAGAGTTTTAGACATAAGACTACTTTTAATTTCCTAATCACTACACTCTAACCACTAATAACTAATCATGAAACTCCTAATCCTAAACTGCGGAAGCTCGTCCCTAAAATTTCAATTATTGTCGATGACAAACGAAACCCTGCTTGCAAGCGGCGGCGTGGAGCGCATTGGCGACACAAAAAGTACCCTAAAATTTAAAACTGCGCAAGGAGCAAGTTTTGCCGATAGCGAAAATCCTATCAAAAACCACGAAATTGCGATTAAAAAAATTATACAGTTGTTGCTCAATCCCGATTATGCGCTGATTGCCAACAAAAAAGAAATTCGAGCCGTGGGACATCGCATAGTACACGGAGCAGAAGAATTTAGCCAATCGATTATTCTTGACGAAAACGCCCTTGCCCGCATTGAAAAATACAGTAATTTAGCGCCTTTGCACAATCCGGCAAATATTTCGGGAGTGCGAGCAGCGCAGGCGCAATTACCTCACGCTGTGCAATGCGCCACGTTCGACACGGCTTTTCATCAAACGATGCCCGAAAAAGCATTTATATATGGTATACCTTACTCTTACTACATCGATAAAAAAATTCGCCGTTACGGATTTCACGGCTCAAGCCATAGATATGTTTCAAAAAAAGCAGCAGAATTGGCGAAAATTCCATACGAAAAAAGCAAAATAATTGTGTGTCATTTGGGCAACGGCTCTTCGATTTCGGCAGTGTGCTGTGGCAAATCGGTTGATACTTCTATGGGACTTAC
Organism: Bacteroidota bacterium; assembly: GCA_009786075.1. Classification (GTDB taxonomy): domain Bacteria; phylum Bacteroidota; class Bacteroidia; order Bacteroidales; family UBA1715; genus WQTX01. The sequence goes on from WQTX01000005.1 coordinate 62,671, forward strand.
GCCTTTGGAAGGTTTGATTATGGGCACTCGCTGCGGCGATGTGGATTTTGGCGCAATGCTGCACATTATGCGTGAAGAGAATATGAACATTGAACAAATTGACAAGCTTGTCAATAAAGAAAGCGGATTTTTGGGTTTGTGCGGCACGAGCGATATGCGTGATATGAAGCAAGCCGCCGCCAATGGCAACAAACAAGCGCAGTTGGCAATAGAAATTTTCCATTACAAAATAAAAAAATACATAGGCTCTTACGCTGCCGCAATGGGCGGTGTGGATTGCATTGCATTTACCGGCGGCATTGGCGAAAAAGATACTGTTACTCGACTTGCAGTCTGTCAAAATTTGGAATTTATGGGCGTAAAATTTGACCAAGGAAAAAATAACGCAGCACAAGGCGATGCAATTATTTCTACCGAAAATTCACAAGTAAAAATATTGGTAGTGCAAACTAACGAAGAAATTGTGATTGCTCGTAATACTTATCAGTTAATATCACAGTTATAATAAATATTAGGCAAACAATAACAATGACCATATTGTAATTTAATACATTATAAATAAAATGACAAAATCAGCAATAGAAGAAACAATGAATATTGTAATGGATACAATATTTTGTGAATCGTATGGAAAAAATACAATTATATTTGAAAACTATCGAGAGATATACGACCTTCCTATCGTAAAATCATGTAGTGAAGTTTCTAAAAAATTATATGATTATTGTTTAAGAAAAAATTATTTTACATTGTTACTCATATATGACAATGAAGGAAAAATTTTTTGCTATAGGAATATGTCTGATAAATTATACTGGGATTTACCCGGCGGTAGCATTAAAGACAATGAAACTATAAATCAAGCTATTAATAGGATTGCAAAAGGAATAGAATCTCAAATAATTATTGACAATGTAGAGCCTGTTGCGATAATAGAAAATGAATTTAAATACAAAAATCAGGAAACCTATCATGTTGGTATAGGTTTTATGGCAAAGATAAGAAACAAAAAGAATATTAATATTAAAGCACTACCTGGTGATTTCATAGATGCAAATGATGAAGAAATATCTTTTTTCAGCAGAATTGCTTGTAAGAAAATATTAGAGATGTTCACAAACAGATACAAGGAAATCCAACAGAAAACAAATGAAGATTTTCAAGATAATGAAATTCAGACAAATGAAAAACATAAAAAAAGGTATAATTTCCACAACAAATACATAAAAAAATATATACTTACAGATAAGAGAAAAAAGAAAATAGAATTCCAAAAACTTATATCTGAGAAAATAATTGGGGCAGAATCCATAATAGATATTTCATGTGGAGACGATGCATTTATATTCCAGACAGCAAAAAAGATGGGAATTAAATTAGCCGTTGGAAACGATATAAGTTGGAGTCAAGTAGAACACCTATCAAAAAAATTTAATAGTGCTATATTTACGAATCATAATGCTGCATCATTGCCATTCAAAGAAAATTCGTTTGATATTTCATATTGTAGTAATACTTTACACCACATGCCAAATAAAAAGGCTCTTGTAAATATGTTGGAAAGTATGTATAAAATATCTAAAAAGCTGCTAATTATAGATATTGAAAACCCAAAAGAAACAGATGGCTTCCCTCATTTATTGAATAAATATTGGTATGTAAAATATTTGAAAGACGTTGGAGGTGCTTACCTTAATGAAAATCAATTTAAGATAATAATACAAGAAGTTTTCAATGACAAGGCTGATATAAAATTTTCGACATTCAAAAATATAATGGGTAAATATATGATTGCCGAAATTACCAAGAAACAAAAACCTCAAAAATCAGAACAGTTAATTGACAAAAAAATAGAAATCGAGCAAAAATTCTTTTGCGAAGACTCCAGTGACTTACTTGCAATGTTGAATGATATGGATTTCTCTTTAAAATCAAAAGGTAAAGAAATTGATGAATATTTTACAGACATAAATAGTGTTTATATTAAAGATAGAACCTGCCTCAGAATACGAAGCTTAGATAATAATAAAACCGAGTTGACATTTAAGGGCAAATCGAAAAACTTTTCTAGTTTTTACGCAAAAACAGAAAGCAATTTAAATTTTGGCACAACCGATAGCAAAGAAATTTCAAGTATGCTTTCTTCTCTTGGGTATGTTTCATATGTTGTGGTAAATAAAAATAGAACAACGTACTCTAAAGTTGAAGACATTACAACATTAAATGTAATGATTGACCATATAGAGCAGATTGGAAATTTTGTTGAATTTGAATTGATTTGCAACGATAACAAAAAGAGTAAAGAAGAGCTTTTAAAAATTTTATTGAATTTCGTAGATAAATTCAAATCATTAAATTTTGAAAAAGCATATCTGCCATATCGTGATTTCGTGGCAAAATCCATGTATGAAAAAATTAAGCCCGAAGGCGAATTTAAATGCTTATTTCTTGATTTAGATGGTACTTTAATAAACAGTGAAAATGTGTTTTTTGAAAGTTTTCGAAAGATATTAAATAAACATTATAACATAGATATTTCTTTAAAAGATTATGAAGACAATGAATTGAAGCAAAATGCAAATTTGATAAATTCTCTGAAAAGTTATGGGAAAATTTTGGAGGATGTAAAAGATGCTGATATAATGTCGTTAGTTTACGAAGAATATAAAAAAGATTTTGAAAATATAATTTCTGAAGAAGAATCCATCACAAACTTTCAAATATTAAAACAATTGAAAGAAAAAGATATAAAACTTGGTCTTGTTACGACATGCAAACGCTCATTTATAAATATTCTTCTAAAACAATTGGACATACTCAACTTGTTTGATACAATCATCGCAAGAGAAGATGTGTCTAATTTAAAACCTGCTCCAGATGCCTATATCAAAGCCATGACAAAATTAAATTTATCGGCAGACAAGTGCATTGCTATAGAAGACTCTTCACGCGGAATAGAAGCCGCACAAAAAGCTAATTTAAAAACTATTAGAGTGACAGAATATTCAAACGATGAGACTTCTTTCGTATGTCCCGAATATGACAAAGCTAGCAGAATACTGTTAATTATCTATAACAATATTCCCAAATAAAACCTGATGACGGTTACACTTACGCATAATTTGCACATTGAATTTTTATTGATTACTTATGAGCAGAATTACAGGAATTTACTCCTTTTCACAGAAAGCTCAACACTGTGAAAATTTTCAACGCTACACAATTGCGTTCGATGGCGAATTCTATAATTATCGTTCGTTTCTTCCTCTTCGTCATTCCTGCGAAGGCAGGAATCTCTTAAAAAATGAGGATATTCCGCATCAAGTGCGGAATGACGGAAACGATGAACAACAAAAAAATGACATTTTACTACAATTATATATAAAATACGGCAAAGATTTTGTGAATAAAATTGACGGATTTTTTGCCCTCGCAATTTTTGATAATCAAGAGCAAACGCTCTTTGTAGCTCGTGATACAGTTGGCGGCAGACCATTATATTTTTTTAAAAACGATGATTTTTTCTGTTTTTCCTCAGAATTGAACGGCATACTCGCCTACCCTGTTCCTCGTAAAATAAATCACACGGCATTGTTTTGTTATTTGCAATTGCAGTATATTCCTGCGCCGGAAAGTATTGTTGAAAACGTGTACAAATTAGAGCCGGGAGCGTATTTGTTTGTTACACAAAATGGCATTGACAAGGGTGCTTGCCCCCTTGCTAATGCAGACAAGGAGGCAAGCGCCCTTGCTTATACCGAAGCTCAAACACAATTTAAAACCTTATTTGAAAACGCCCTACAAAAACGCATAGAAAACACACCAAAACTCGGCGCATTTTTAAGCGGCGGCATTGATTCTTCAATTGTGTGCGCACTTGCTTCGCAGCATATTCAAAAATTACCGACTTTTTCAATCGGTTTTTCCGATAATCCCTATTTTGACGAAAGTAAATTTGCAGAATTAATGGCACAACAAATTGGCAGTGAACATACAACTTTGCAAATTTCGCAAGCAGAATGTGCCGAACATATTTTCGATATTCTTTCAACTTTTGATGAGCCTTTTGCCGATTCTTCGGCAATTGCAATGTATATTTTGAGTAAAAAAGTTGCTTCGCATTGTTCCGTTGCGCTTTCGGGCGATGGTGCCGACGAACTTTTTGGCGGTTACCGTAAACATGCTGCGCATTTGCGTTTGTTGCAACCGTCGTTTACGAATAGTTTGTTAAAAACTGCTCGTCCGTTTTTGCAACATTTACCACAATCCCGTAATTCAAAATTATTCGACATTTTCCGCAAGGCAAACCGCTATGCGCAAACACTTTCGCTCTCAAATGCCGATGCATATTGGCGTTTATGCAGTTTGCAAAATGAAGAACAAGCTGAAAAATTTTTGCGCAACGCATACAATAATATAGAGTATAAAAATCTAAAAAACAGCTATTGCACACAACTGAACGGCAACATTTCGCTCAACGATATTTTGCTTGCCGACCAAAAATTAGTACTTGCCAACGATATGATGACCAAAGCCGACAGAATGAGCATGCGAAACGGATTAGAAGTACGAACACCATTTTTAGACAAAAACATCATATCATTCGCAAACTCATTGCCGGTTGATTATAAAATTCATAATTCCGTGAGAAAAAGGATTGTAAAAGATAGTTTTGCCTCGTTCCTACCTGCCGAATTACTCAACCGACCGAAACATGGATTTGAAGTGCCATTACACACGTGGTGCACCACAATTTTGCGTGAGCCGATAGAAAATTTACTCTCACAACAATTCATTGACGAACAAAATATATTTAATTGGAACGCAATTGCTGGGTTGCGCAGCAAATTACAATCCGGCAATCCGGGAGATGCTGCTGCGCAAATTTGGGCGTTGCTTGTTTTTCAGGTGTGGTGGAAAAAGTATTTTAGTTGACAAGTTAACAAGTTGACAAGTAAACGAGGATAGACCAAACAGCAAAAATAATTAATCATTAATCATTAATAATTGATAATTAATTGTACATTTGCCCTCAATTACTTAAATGTGTATATAAAAATGAGGAATTTTTGCGTAATCATCTTACTGTTTTTGGGAAGTTTTGGTTTTATGTCGTGCAACGAAAGCGCTACTGCAACTCGTTCATTTAGAACATCGTTGGACAGTACTTCGTACAGTTTGGGAATGTTATTTGCAAGCAAAATTCCGCAAAATTTGCAAAACAATCATGTCGATAGTGTTTCAATGCAGGCATTTTTACAAGGTTTGAATGATTATTTCGACACACGAAATTCTACCGCATTCACGCAAGAACAAGCGCAGACAATTATAAATAACTACGTTTATCATTTACAGGAAAATTCTACTTCGTACTTTTTGGAGCAAAACCAACATTTGCGAGCCGAAGGCGAAGCGTTTTTTGCGAAAAACAGGAAAAATATTGATGTATTTGAACTCAAAAGAGGCTTGCAATATCAAGTATTTTACGGTGGTTGGAGCCAAACAAAACCAACGCTTACCGACACTTTGCTCGTACATTTTAAAATGATGGACTTAAAACAAAATGTATTATTCGATTCTCGAACAAAAAGCCCCGACCCTATCAAACTCACGCTCGATTCTACCATTCAAGCATGGCAATTGGTGTTGCCCATGATGAATATGGGGGCTCGTGTGCGTATTTTCACGTCGGCTGATTTTGCTTATGGCACCACACCCAAACAAAACGATGTGGTAAAACCTTATCAAGCGCTTATTTTCGATATTGATTTTGTGAGAATTGAACAGAAGAAAGCCCCCTAAATCCCCTTCAAGGGGGACTTGCTGAAGCACGAAAAAAGTCAAATGAAAAATAAAAACAAATTTAAAAACTAAATATAATAATTAAACCACAGTTCCAAACTCCCCCTTGAGGGGGATTTAGGGGGCTCTTAAACTTAAAAAAAAATGAAAAAACTAACAACAATTTCAGTAGCTGCATTAATTGCATGCGCAACAATTTCGTGTAACAAAAAATCAAACAACGATGTCAAATTTACCGACCAGCGTGATAGCGCAAGTTATGCAATAGGTATAAGTTTTGGAAGTGAATTAGCGCATCAATTAGCGCAAATGGCGCAATTTCTTCCCGATTCCATCAATTTAGAAATTCTTATAGCAGGATTACGAGATGCTGCTCAAAATGCAGATACCCCAAGAATTAGCATGAGTGATATGCAAAGAGTTGTTGCAGAATATCAAGAGACTCAATTACGTAAAAAATTCCCGCAAATTGAAGAAGGTGAAAAATTCTTAACAGAAAATGCTCTGAGAGAAGGCGTGCAAACAACTGCAAGCGGATTGCAATACGAAATAATTACTATGGGCACAGGCGAAAAACCTACTCAATTTGATGAGGTAACCGTGCATTACCATGGCACAAAATTAGATGGCTCAGTATTCGACAGTTCAAAAGAAAGAGGCGAAGCAGCAACATTTAATGTTTCACAAGTAGTTCCGGGATTTGCCGAAGGATTGCAATTATTTCCGGCAGGCTCAAAATTCAAATTATTTGTTCCCGAACATTTAGCGTATGGCATTCGTGGCAAAGAAAGAATCAAACCATTTGAAACATTGATTTTTGAAGTTGAATTGATTTCATTCAAAAAAGGCGAAGCTCCAAAACAACAACCGTTCGATATGAACCAATTGATGCAAATGCAGATGCAAATGCAATAAAATCGTGGAAATTGTAATTTTATTAGGCGCAGCTGTTCTTTTACTTATAGGACTTGCCGGGTGTATCATTCCTGTTATACCCGGTTTGCCTTTGTGTTATGCCGGTTTGTTACTACTTTCATTCAGCATGCAGGTCGATGTTCCGCTGTGGTTTCTTATTCTGTGGGCAGTGGTTGTAATTGCTATTCAAGTGCTTGATTTTTATTTACCTGTTTGGGGAACAAAAAAATATGGCGGCACTAAATATGGTATGTGGGGTAGCACCATTGGACTTATTGCAGGGATTTTCTTCACTCCTATTGCTATGATTATCGGTGCATTTGCAGGCGCATTTATAGGCGAAAAAATTGCCAATGCCGACAACAAAAAAGCTCTCAAAGCAGCCTTTGGTTCGTTTATGGGCTTGCTGCTCGGCACGGTTATAAAACTCACCATTGCTATTTATATGATAATTTATTATTGTGTGAAGGTTTGGGGAATAATTAAGATTAGTTTTTTTAGTTGACAAGTTAACTCGTTTCCTCCTCCCCTACGGAATATTAATAAACTTATGCGTCTGCAACGAAATTCGCCACTGCGGATTTTGCTTGCAATATTCCACAATCAGTGGCGTAATTTGCTGTTGCACACTACATTCCGGCTGTAAATACAGCATGCAATCTTTTTGCACTTTTGTGGCACATTCTTCTGCCCACGCAAAATCTTCGGGCATGGCAATAATCACTTTCAGTTCATTTGCTTTGGCAAAATTTTCGTCCAGCGGTTTGTGTTTTTGTTTGGGCGAAAGACACACCCAATCCCACTCTCCTGTCATTTTGAACGTGCCGCTTGTTTCCAAAAATGTTTGAATATTGTTTTTGTGCAACAATGAGCAAAGTTTATTAAGATTGTGCATCAACGGCTCGCCGCCGGTAACAACTACGGCATGGGCTTTGTGAGAAAGAATTTCGTCCACAATTTGCTCATTGCTCAAACGTGGGTGCACGTGCGGATTCCACGATTCTTTTACATCGCACCAGCCGCAACACACCGTGCAACCGCCAAAACGAATAAAATAAGCCGCCTTTCCCGTGTGAAACCCCTCGCCTTGCAAACTGTAAAATGTTTCAACTATGGGAAATGTGTGTAACTCGTTAAAATTTTTGTGCTCGTTCATACGTTTTTTTCTAAAAATCCTGTTTAATTTTGACAAAAGTAAGTAATAAAAAGTAATTATTGTTACATTTTGAAAATAAATAGATTGCTTCGCTTTGCTCGCAATGACGCTCTTTTGAGGCTTTGTGCGAACTTCCGAAAGAGCGTCATTGCGAGGAACGAAGCAATCCAGAAATTAAAATTAGTGTCTGTTTAAATTTTATAAAAAAATGTTTTATGCCACATTTAAAAAAAATACTCTCTCTTGCGTTTTTTACACTTCCCTTTCTCACGCTTGCGCAAAAACCGGCATCGTACAATGTACTCCTTCCGGTTGATATTCCCGTAGCCTTATCGGGCAACTTCGGTGAATTGCGTGCCAATCACTTCCATTCCGGCATTGATTTTAAAACGCAGCAAGTAATCGGCAAAAATATTCGAGCAATTGAAGAAGGCTACGTATCAAGAGCGGCAGTACGTCCTTCGGGCTATGGTATGTGTTTATATGTAACCCACCCCAACGGTTTGACCAGCGTGTATGCACATTTATCGGCGTTTTCGCCACGCATTGACAGCGTTGTGCGAGCAAAGCAACACGAAATGAAAAGCAATAATTTTGATTTTGCCGAATTTGATTCTTTGGAAATGCCGGTCGCACGCGGCGAAATTATTGCCCTTTCGGGAAATTCGGGCAGTTCCGGCGGTCCGCATTTGCACTTTGAAATTCGCAATACCGTAACCGAAAATGCGCTCGACCCTTTGCAATTTTACCCGCAAATTATCGACAAAGCTCGTCCGCGAATTACGGCAATTGGCGTGTATGCAATGGACGACAATAGTTTTGTGGCGCAAAAACGGGGCAAACAATTTTACACCGCCACCGCAAAAGGTACTTCGGGCGAATATGTGTTGGCAAAACCAATTGAAGTATGGGGAAATATCGGTTTTTCGATTCAAGGAAATGACCTTATGACCGGGCAAAGCAATGTGTACGGGTTTTATCACGTAAAACTTTCGTGCAACAAACAAGTGCTGTACGAGCGAGTGATGGACGAAGTTTCATTTGCCACCACCAATGACCTAAATTCGTTGATTGACTACGAAGAACGGGCAAAATCGAAACGCTATTTTGAAAAAGCTTTTGTAGATAAAAACAATGACTTGCATATTTACACAAAACTGCACAATTCCGGCATATATGCCGCCACAAAAGCCGATACTGCACAATGCGAATTTGTAGTTTCCGACTATCACAACAATGCGGCATCGTTGCAATTTACACTTTTACAAAAACCATTGGCTGACAGCGTGTTACGCAAACTTCCAAAACTCCCCGAAACAGGCGAATGGTTCGATTGCAAAGAAGAATTTGCCTATTCGCTTAATGATTTTACATTTACCGCCAGTGATAAAACTTTTTTTACCGATTTTACATTTTCGGCAAAAGAAGTTACTACGCCTGCGAAACGCACATACTATTCAAAACGTTACAACATACAAACCAACCAGCCAATTTTCAAAAAACCGGCACAAATAAGCGTGCAAACCAACCTGCCCGATTCGTTACGCAGCAAAGCACTATTTGAGCGAGGCGGCGCAGCAGTATTTACCAAAATTAACGACGAAGGCATAGCAACAGCATCAGTAAAATTTGGCGGAACCTACGGAATTGTGGTTGACACCACTGCGCCAAAAATTACTCTCAACCTTGCACAAGGCGCAAATTTGCAACAATCAAAATTTATTTCATTTAAAATAAGCGACGATTTTTCGGGCATTGGCAGTTACAACGCCTACATTAATGATAAATGGACTTTGCTCGATTACGATGCAAAAACAGCAACCGTATATTTGTATTTCAAATACGCCGATTTACAGCCCGATACTATGCACGATTTGCGTATTGAAGTTAGTGATGTTAGTGGGAATAAGGCTGTTAAGGTGGCGAGGTTTTATAGATAAACAGATTTTTAGAAAAATTGTTTGAAATTGAACGATACAGTGGTATGTCGGGATTTCCGACATACCACTCAACATGGTGCTATTGCAGGGAAAACGCAAATAGCGGACTTGTAATGTGCAAAAAATGCACATTGCAAATTTCAACAATAGAAGAAGATATAAAACGATTGAAAAAATAAAAAAAATCGTGCAAATCCGTGTCATCTGCGTTATCCGCGTTCAACAACCACCTCATTCCACCGCAAAACCTCCCAAGCACCAATCCCACCTTCCACCAAACACAAACACGCCGAAACTACATGCGGACTATTCGCAATTTCGCCAATAGATTGCTTTTGAAAATAAGTATAAAGCGTTCGTAAAACCATACCATGAGCCACAACCAACACAGTTTCGCCGTTATGTTGCTGCGCAATTTTTTCAATCGCTCCCGAAGTTCGCTGAAGTAGTTCGTCAAAATTTTCACTATCGGGACGGTAGTATTTTCCGGATTGATGCCATAAATTATAGAATTGTTCGGGATTGCTTTTTTTTGCTTCGCGGTATGTCATTCCCTCCCACTCGCCCAAAGCAATTTCCATTAAATCATCGCTGGCAATAATAGGAATAGTTCGTTTGCCGCGTATTAATTCTGCCGTGTGCATTGCTCGCGGGCTTGAACTGCTGTAAATGCAATCGAATTGCACACCTTGCAAATAATTCCCCAATTGCGCAGCTTGCCACTCCCCTAATTCTGTCAATGGCGAATTATTTTGACCTTGCATACGTTTTTGCATATTCCATTCGGTTTGTCCGTGGCGAGTGAGGTAGAGTTTCATTGGAAATGATTTATTGTAATAAAAACAAAGATAAAAAAATCCCATTTTTCAAAATCGAAAACGGGATTTTTTATTCGTAGGGGCGTATTGCATACGCCCTCTTGCATTTTTCGGGCATTTCAGGGCGTATGCAATACGCCCCTACCCATTAATACAATTTAAAACTGCTCCGCAGCATGTCGTTTGTAACTATTATAACGCCATTGCGCATTAGTCTCAGCTGCTTTAAACAATTCTTCGGCTTCGGCAGGGAATTGTTTTATCAATGATGTATAACGCACTTCACCTTTCAAGAAATCTTGGAATTTGCTCCAATCCGGCTCTTTGCTGTCTAATTGGAATGGATTTTTACCTTCTGTTTCCAATTCGGGATTGTAACGCCACAAGTGCCAGTAACCACATTCTACGGCTTTTATTTGTTCACTTTGCGCTTTACCCATACCTTTAGCCAAACCATGGTTGATACAAGGCGAGTATGCAATAATTATCGACGGTCCGTCGAATGCTTCTGCCTCACGAATTGCTTTCAACGTTTGCGCTTGATTTGCGCCCATTGCAATTTGTGCAACATACACATAACCATACGATGCAGCCATCATACCAAGGTCTTTTTTGCGAATACGTTTACCCGAAGCGGCAAATTTAGCAACAGCGCCAACAGGTGTTGATTTCGACGATTGACCGCCGGTGTTTGAATACACTTCGGTATCAACTACCAATATGTTTACGTTCATGCCCGATGCCAACACGTGGTCAAGTCCGCCGTAACCAATATCGTAAGCCCAACCGTCGCCGCCGATAATCCATTGTGATTTTTTCACAAGGTATTGTTTCAATTCAATGAGTTGTTTGCAAATATCGCAGTTGCAAGCGGTCATCAGCGGAACAAGTTTTTCTGCAATTTCTGCCGTTTTTGCGGCTGATTTGCGGTTTTCAATCCACTCGCGGAACAAGGCTTTGATTTCTTCATTGCTGAAAGTTTCCAAACCTTCTTTCATCAAACGCTCAATGCGGTCGCGCATTTTTTCGGTGGCAACTGCCATACCAAAACCATATTCGGCATTGTCTTCAAACAATGAATTTGCCCAAGCCGGTCCACAACCTTTTGTGTTTTGCGTATAAGGCGTTGAAGGCGCTGAACCCGAATAAATTGACGTACAACCTGTTGCGTTGGCAATCATTTGACGGTCGCCAAAGAGTTGTGAAATTAATTTTATGTAAGGCGTTTCGCCGCAACCCGAACACGCTCCCGAGAACTCGAACAACGGTGTTGCAAATTGTGAATTTTTCACATTTGATTGAATATCAACTAAATGCTGTTTGCTTGTTACGTTTGCTACGCTGAAATCCCAATTTTCCTGTTCCGACAATTCTTGCTCAAAAGGCACCATTTTAAGCGCTTTTTCACCTTTGTTTCCGGGGCAAATATCGGGACAGTTGCCGCAACCCATACAGTCGAGCACATCAACTTGTATACGGAAATTCATTCCTTTCATTGTTGCCGGCGCTTTCATTTCCAATGTTGTGTAATTTGCCGGCGCTTTTGCTTTTTCGGCATCATCAAGCACAAACGGACGAATTGCAGCGTGAGGACATACGTATGCACATTGGTTGCACTGAATGCAATTTTCCGGTATCCAAACCGGTACATTTGCAGCAACACCGCGTTTTTCAAATTTCGATGTGCCTTGCTCCCACGTTCCGTCTTCCCTGCCTTTGAAAGCCGAAACAGGTAAATCGTCGCCAGCTTGTGCATTTACCGGACGAACAATATTTTTCACAAATGCAGGTGCATTGTCTTTTCCACCGTCAGTGTCAAGGTTAATATTTGCCCATTCGGCAGGAATATCAACTTTTACAACATCGCCGCCACGGTCAACCGCAGCATAGTTCATGTTTACAATTTTTTCACCTTTACTGCCATACGATTTCACTATAAATTTCTTCATTTGCTCAACAGCCAATTCATAAGGAATTACGCCTGTGATTTTGAAGAAAGCCGATTGCAAAATAGTATTTGTACGATTGCCCAAACCAAGTTCCTGTGCAATATCGGTAGCATTGATAATGTACATAGAAATATTGTTTTGAGCCAAATATTTTTTCACTCTGTTCGAAAGGTGTTTTTTGGTTGCTTCTACGTCCCACACAGAGTTCAACAGGAATGTTCCGTTCTTTTTCAAACCTTTTGTAACATCATATAAATGCAAATATGCAGGAACGTGGCACGCTACGAAATTCGGCGTATTTACCAAATATGTAGAACGAATTGGGTGGTCGCCAAAACGCAAGTGCGAACAGGTGAAACCGCCCGATTTTTTACTGTCGTACGCAAAATATGCTTGACAATATTTATCGGTATTGTCGCCAATAATTTTAATCGAATTTTTGTTCGCCCCTACTGTTCCGTCAGCGCCCAAACCATAGAATTTAGCCTCATACGGCGCATTTGCCAAAGTAATTTCTTCTTTTTGCGGAAGCGAAGTGAACGTAACATCGTCAACTATTCCAATTGTGAAACCATTTTTAGGCTCGTTCATTGCCAAATTTTCAAATACGGCAATAATTTGCGCAGGCGTAGTATCTTTCGACGATAAACCGTAACGACCGCCAACAATCACAGGTGCATTCGCTTTTCCGTAGAAACAATTTTTTACGTCCAAATATAACGGTTCGCCGGTTGCTCCCGGTTCTTTTGTACGGTCGAGCACTGCAATTCGTTTCACAGTTTTTGGCATAGCCGCCAAGAAATGTTTTGCCGAGAACGGACGATACAAATGCACTGCAACCAAGCCAACTTTTTCACCGTTGGCTATCATTACGTCAATTGCCTCGCGAGCAGCTTCGGTAACCGAGCCCATTGCTATAACTACACGGTCGGCATCGTCAGCGCCGTAATAATCGAATAAACCGTATTGTTTACCGGTAATTTTATTGATTTCATTAATATAATTTTCAACCTCATCGGCTACATTATTATAATAGGTATTACATGCCTCGCGAGCTTGGAAATAAATATCGCCATTTTGCGCCATACCGCGAGCTACCGGATTTTCAGGATTTAACGCACGTTTGCGGAAGGCTTTCAACGCATCTTGGTCAACCAAATGCGCAATATCTTCCATTTCTAATAAATGAATTTTTTGAATTTCGTGAGAAGTTCTAAAACCATCGAAGAAATGCACAAACGGTACACGCGATTTAATTGCAGTTAAGTGAGCCACCGCTGCCAAATCCATAACTTCTTGCACCGAACCTGTTGCAAACATTGCACAACCGGTTTGACGAACTGCCATAACGTCTTGATGGTCGCCAAAAATAGAAAGCGCGTGCGAAGCCAAAGCACGAGCCGATACATGATACACACCCGGAAGTAATTCACCTGCTACTTTATACATATTAGGTATCATAAGCAATAAACCTTGCGAA
>WQTX01000006.1 GCA_009786075.1 Bacteroidota bacterium
TTCNTNTCTTCATGTCTTTCTGTCTTCGTGTTCACTAAAAATGCGCTTGCGCTTAAAAAAATAATACTTCGACAGGCTCAGCAACCAACACGAAGGCACGAAGACAAAAAGACACGAAGAATAAGAATGAATTATAATTCACGTTGATATTACTCCGTTATTCAATTATTCAGTTATTCGCAAAAAAAATCCCATTGCGCAAGCACAACAGGATTTTTTATAATTTACAATTTGTAATTTACAATGTAGTTAATGCATCACCAAACACTAAACCAAGTTTAAAGCGCACCATTTGGTTCCACATTTTTTGTTGTGGTAAATAGTCGGTAGAAGCATACGTCATTTTTCCGGTAATATACTCAATTCCGGTCATAACAAACCTATAGCGGATATTTAAACCGCACGAAATTGTTCCTACACTACCTCCTATGCGCACTTCCTCTCGGATTAATTTATCTTTTCCGGCAACGCCCTCATTTTCATTAGTAAAAATTCTATCTTTCACTCCGTCGTAAAACAACAGGCGATATGCATTAACACCCACTGTTGGGCGCCATTTTCCATACAAATCTATGCAAAATCCTTGAAATGGACTAAATGTAATCATTGGACCCACATTCATAGAATAGTTTGCGAATAAATCGTACGATTTTACTTTATTCCCATCGTCTGCACGTCCCTTTTTGTCCACCCAATCATCGAAACGAAATAAGTTCATACCCAAATCCAGGAAATCCCATACAATTGCAAATTTCAAACCATCGGTAGGTTCAAAACTGTGGAAGTAAAACGTTGTTCCCGATTCAAGAGCCATACCAAAGGTTTTCGCATCATATTGGTTTTGGTAGAATTTTTTCAGATTGTCGCCACTTGTGCGGTCTTCCAGTTTTCCCCATTTCAATATGGGAGCTTGGTACGAAAATGTTAAAAACGTAGCATCAAAAACATCGCCTTGTGCAAAAAGCGAACTGCCCAGCGCAGCTAAAAGAAGTGTAGAAATAATTTTTTTCATAATGGTTAATTTTTAGAGTTATAAAATATAAAGTACAAAAATAACAGTATTTTTGTATAAAAAAAATAATTTAACTTTTTTCGCACATAATGCTCAATTGGAACACGCTACTTTCGCACAAACGACTTGGTTTTGAACACGAAATTCAAACCGCAAATGATGTTATACGCTCTGATTTTCAGCGCGATTACGACCGGCTGATTTTTTCATCGCCATTTCGCCGCTTGCAAAATAAAACGCAGGTTTTCCCCTTGCCGGGAAGTATTTTTGTGCACAATCGCCTGACGCATAGTTTAGAAGTTGCTTCGGTGGGGCGTTCTTTGGGCAATTTGCTTTCGGTTGGTTTGTGCGAAAAGCACCCCGAAATTGCCCGTGATACGCTTTTTAGCATTGGCTCGATTATTTCGGCAGCCTGCATTGCCCACGATTTGGGCAATCCGCCGTTTGGTCATTCGGGCGAACAAACTATTTCGCATTATTTTACTCTATATGATAAAAATAATTTACAAAACCTTATTAGTGAAAGTCAATTAGCTGATTTTCAAAATTTTGAGGGAAATGCTAATGCCTTTCGACTGCTCACGCATCAATTTACCGGCAGGCGCAAAGGCGGTTTTGCCTTGACCTTTGCCACGCTTGGCACTTTGCTTAAATACCCCTGTTCGTCCACCGATTTGAAGGAAGGAAGAAGTCCCTACGAAAAATATGGCGTGTTTCAAAGCGAATTGCCGATTTTAGAAACTGTGGCGCACGAATTGGGTTTGAAAAAATTAAGCCAAACCGGAAACGTGTATGGCAGACACCCCTTAGTGTATTTGATGGAAGCGGCAGACGATATTTGTTATCAAATAGTGGATTTGGAAGATGCGTACCGTTTGGGGATTTTAACCGGCGAACAAACAAAAAATCTGATGTTGGCGTTTTTTGTCGGCGAAGAAAAACAAACAATTTTAACGCAAATCAACGTTTTAAGCGATGAAAATGAGCAGATTGTAATTTTGCGTTCACGCACCATAAGCCGCCTTGTAGATGAATGTATGTCGGTGTTTTGGCGTAATTACGATGCCATTATGAATTGCGATTTTCATTCGTCGCTTACCAAGCAATTGACCGGCGTAGCAAAAGATGCCCTTTGCGAAGTTTCAACGGTGGCAAACAATACAATTTACAATTCGCGCGAAGTGATTGAAATTCAAATTGCCGGGCACCGTATTTTAACCGAACTCCTGACCGAATTTATTGGTGCTATGATACACAACAATTCGCTTTACACCCAGCAATTGCTGCAATTATTGCCAAGCCAACTTTCGCTCAATTCTTCGCATGTGTACGATAATTTATTTTCAATAGTCGATTTTATTTCGGGCATGACCGATGTGTATGCACTCGAAATTTACAGGAAAATTAAAGGGATTTCGTTTTCGGTTATTCGGTAATATGCTTTGCGATAAACGCTACGCTGATAAATTACTTCGTGATAAATTTTATCTTTTTTATCGTGCGAAGCACATTTATCGCCGCAGGCATTTATCTATTCATCCAGCATGAAAAGCTGATAATTTGACTTTTTAGACAGCCTCGCTAAAGAAATTTACCTAATCAAAGTAATATACCCCTTCACAAACTGTTCTTTGTCTTTACTATCAATGTAACGAATTGTGTATGAGTACGTTTCCATAGGTTGGTCTTCGCCGTTGTAGCGTCCGTTCCAGCCATGGTTTAGGTCGTTACTTTCGAATAGTAATTGCCCCCAGCGGTTGTAGATTTTTACTTCTAAAAATTCTTTTATACCCCAGCCCCGCACAAATGCTATATCGTTGTTGCCGTCGCCATTGGGCGTGAATGCTTGTGGCAGTGCTGCTTTTGTTTCTATCACAATTTGAAATTGAATGTAAGCATTTTCCTCGAAACAACCCAAAGTGTCGTACATATATATACGATACTGAACTTCGAGCGGAAAATCCAAACAGCTCGGGTAGCCCGGCGTGCCGCATTCCAAGTGAATATTGGGGCTTATGCAATGCGTGCAACTCAAATAATCACTTGGCGACCATTCGTAAAACACTCCTTCCATCGGCGTATTGTTTACATTATATATTTGTCCGGCAATCAATTTTGAATCGGGACGAGCTGTAAGCATCAATTGAGTAGGCGTACGGTAATACAGCAATGCCGAATCGGGCGCACCTTGATAACGTGGACGTTGCTGTACAAATACATACAAACTATCATGTTCCACACAACCATATTGCGATATAATTTCGGCGTATGCTCTGCCCGTTTGCCGTGGCGTGTACAGCGT
Source organism: Bacteroidota bacterium (assembly GCA_009786075.1). Taxonomy (GTDB): domain Bacteria; phylum Bacteroidota; class Bacteroidia; order Bacteroidales; family UBA1715; genus WQTX01. Next base: position 3,315 of record WQTX01000006.1, read on the forward strand.
AATTGCCGAATTTGGGTCGCTAAAATATTGCGCAGGTTTCCACGCAATAGTACTAAAATCGCCTTGCGCTTTGATTGTGGTACTTTCGCCCACGCACAGCAGGCTATCGTAATCGAACTGTACGTATGGTTTGGGGTAAAAATAAATTTTCTTTGTTCTTTCGTCGTTACACGCCACGCCTTCAATTGCGAGACTTACTTCATACGGCTCATCGCGGCTCACAAATGTATGTATTGGATTTTTTTCGGTAGAAGTTGTGCCGTCGCCAAAATTCCACTTATAGGTATTATTTTTTACACCTACCGAAGTATTGATAAAATTAACCGTATGGGGCGCACAGCCAACTTCGTCCAAATCGTCGATTCCACGCAAAAAGTTTGCCTCTACGGGGTGCAATTCTATCAGGCGGAATATATCTTGCGGTTTGCAATTGGGCGCATCTACGATGTATTGCACTCTGAAACGTTTATTTTCGGTGTCGGGCAAAGTGGAATAGGCATGAACTGCCTGTTTCAAATCGGTAAAATTTAAAACACCATCGCCAAACGACCAATACGATGTGTAGTTATCAACACTCACGGCACGGGTACGGGTAAAAGTAACGTCTTCGCCCACACATACCAAATATTTATTTGCTTCAAATTCCACTTCGTAACCCGGAACAAAAATTTCTGCCGTTTTTGTATCGAGTTCGCAGCCGTAGTAATCGGAACGAGTAATGAGTTCAATACTTTGCATGCCGTAATTTAAAAACGTAATTGCTCGTGGCGTGCTTGCATTCGACACGAGTGTTCTTTTATTGTTGTCGATTTTAAACCACTCTGCTGAGTTATATTTCCCTGAATACCAATTGTTGTCGATATACACAATAAACACCTGCCCGGGCTCTTTACATTTGTCCATATCACGTATCATAATTTGTGCCGATGCGTCTTTTACTTCAATAGTTGCCGCCGTGGTAGCCTCACACTCCCTATTAGGGTCTATGGGGCTTTTACTGTATGCCGTGAGCGAAATATTGAACACGCCGGGCACGCTTTCTTGTGTGTAGCGGTGGCGCACGGTGTCGGATTTTATATATTCCGCATTAACTATGTTGTCGCCTTGCACTATGGTGCCATCGCCAAAATCCCACGTAAATTTGTGAATATTGTTATCGTAGTAAGGATTGTTGAGGTCGCGGGTAATAATTGCATTGTGGTTTAGGCACAATTGCGGCGTAGTTACTATGAATTTTGAATTGGGCACAATTGGTTTTATGTAATCTTGTTTGGTACGGGTGTCGTAACAACCGAGAATATCGTACACTGTGAGCGAGGGCGATACAAAACTTTCGTATTCATAAAGTACCGTGTGTACGCTATCGCTGCCTTGCCAAGGAGTGCCATTGCCAAAATACCATTCCCGTTTTACAATTGTGGTGTCGGTGTCCCAACGTGTAGTATCGGAAAATACCGTTGTAAACGGCAAACAATCGGAAGTAATGGTTGCTATAAATCCGGCTTCGGGTTTATATACTTTTACCGGAACACGCATTGAGCCGCGGCATTCGGGATAATATCTGTCTCCGGTTTCAACTTCTACATAGCGTATATTTTTATTGTCGAAGTAAAAAGCAGTATCAATTTGACGCCGTTCCTCGTTAAACGCTCCTTTGTTTTTTACCCAGTAGGTTTCATACCTGTCCACGTCCTGTGCATTTGCGCCCAATTGTATAAAAGCCTCACCGTTCAAACAAGGTGTAGGGTTGCTGATTGTAAAATCTATTCTCAGTTCGGTTATGGTAGTTAAATACGATACCGAATCGGAACACTCGCATTTTGTGCCGTCGCTGTAACACTCTTCATCGCCATTGTAGGCTACGACAGTAATTAGATAGGTGCCGCGCCCGTCGGGTTCTCCAAAATGCGTATGAACAGTGTCTTTAAAATCTATATAAACAGTGTCCTCATTGTGTGCAATATGCCATCGAGGCGTTAGCCTGCCACGTCTATCGAATTTTTGCAAATACCAATTCACATATTGATTGGGCGATGAATAATCAACATTTATTTTTTTAGAAAGCGCGTATGTGTAATCATAGTTATTGATACAATCTTTTCCCGAAGACACCATTTCTATAATTGGTCCGTGTACATGAATGGTGGTAGGAATATTGAGTTCCTCTACGTAATCTTGCATTTCTTCCGACCGGCAACCGTGGTCGGAAAGCATATAAAACACATAGTGCGGACCAATCGTATCGCGCAACTGTGATTGCAATTCGGGACGCATTTTCGGTGCTGTAAACATAGAATTTGGTTCTCCGTAGGGATTGTCCTCAGGAAATTCATAGTGCGGGTAGCGCACAAACAAGGTATCATAAAAGTGGTTCATAGGCGAATTAACATCGTCGCCATTTTTATAGAGGAATTTCAAATCGTCCGAAGCGCACATAACCGTATCGGGGAAAATAAGGTCGGCACTTGGTTTATTGCCTACTTTTACGATTTCTTTTTCGCCGGTTAGCGGATTATCTGTTGCAAAATCATATACCACACAGCCTTTTTTCGTAGTTGCTCGTACCGCAGTTTGATATACGCCGCGTGTGTTGTATGTCCACGAGGCTTGGTCGAAAGCCGTAACATCGGTAGTGAAGGTATTGTTTTTATAATCAAAATCCCATTCTACTTTTACAATTTCATCGCGCTCGGTATTGTAGGTTGTTACTTCGCCAAAAGTAACGTCAAGCGGTGCGCAACCGCTTTCGGCTGTAAGAATTGAAAGGTCAATCACAGGAAACACAAGTTCTATATTATTGGGTTTTGAAATACTTTCGGTGCAACCATTGGGCGTGGTTACGGTAAGTGCATCGGAATAAATGCCTTCGTCTGCAAAATAATACCTTGTAGTTTGCCCTTGTATTGTGTCGCCGTTTATAATCCATTCAAAAGTAGAATTGGGCACATTGCTTGTGGCAGAATACAATACATCGGTAGGTTTGCAATAAAACTCATCGGTGGATGTATAGCTTATTTGCAGGGGCGTTTCAATTTCAAATGTTTTTGTAACAGTTTTTTCGCACACACCGTTGCTTACGGTTAGTTTCATGCGTTTCATGCCGCCGGTGTTTTCGGTCAAAGAAAATGTTTGTCCGCTACCTTTACTGCTGCCGTTTTCGTAATCCCATGAATATGAAATAGTTTGAGGGTAGGCAGGAGTAGCATTCCCCTCAAATGTAATTGTTCCGTGGCAGGCTTTATTGCCGTCAATCGCTTTCCCCGCGTCCGAAATTGTAAAATCGGGCTGGTAATCAATCAGTTGAATAGCAATCGAAGCAAAAGCCTCGCAATCGTGAATTGAAGTATTTTTGAGCGTAGCGTAATATGTGCCGTAACCATTGTAGCGGTGCGAAGGACTTTTTGTAGTTGAATTTACGGGGCTGCCATCGCCAAAATTCCATTCAAAACCGGCAAGATTTGGGTCGGCGGGACTTGTGTTGGTAAATTGCACTTGCAGCGAAGGGTCGCAGGTGCGGTCTTTATCAACGGTAAAATTTGTTTGCGGCGCATCGTTGTAGGTTTTTACGCTTATGGTGTGTCGCTCACGGTTGGTGCAGCCGTTGGCATCGGTTACGGCGCAAAACACGTTGTGTGTGCCGGCGTAGGTAAAATAATGCGCGTATGGTGCTTCCATAGGGTAAGTAGCGCCGTCCGAAACAATCCACATATACGACACTATGGGCGAATCGCTTGTTTTCTCCGTAATTGAAAATTGAAAGGGTTTGTACACGCAACTTTCCGTTTTATCACTCGTTATTTGCACATCGGGGTCGTTGAATGCTTGAATGGTTTTTGAAACGGTTTCCAGCAGCATATTCGTTTTTTTATCAAACACTTTCATTTGCGCCGTATATACGCCCGGCTTCAAATACGAGTTTTCTACTTGATATATTTCTGTCGAAAATTTCCCCGGTTCCACCACCCATTCGTAACGGTAATCGGCAATAATTGCAGGGTCGGTAGTGTTGGTAAACGTAACCAACAGCGGTGTGCAACCTTGCGTTACCGAAGGAGTGAAATCGAATTGTTGCTGCGCCGAAAGGCGGGCAACTATGAAAAGCATGATTGTGAGTAGGAAATATTTTTTCATGTGTTTTTTTGCTTCGTGCGAGTTTCGTATTTGTATTCTAATTTTAATTAATATTTTTGCAAAAATAAAAAAATCGTGAAAATTCCTGTGTGTAATGCAACTATTTACCGTTTTTTTATGTTATTACAATGAATTTAAAACTATTATAATTGAAAAAAATTGTATCCATTATTAGTATAGTCCTCGTTTGTGGGCAAATAGTTGCACAAGATTTGCATTTTTCGCAATTTTATGCCTCGCCGCTTACCTTGAACCCTGCCAACACCGGTTGGTACAATGGCGATTTCCGCATAAGCGGTAATTACCGCCAGCAATGGAAGGCAATCGATGCTAAGCCGTTTTCAACTTACGCACTTGGCGTTGAAAAACAATTTGCACAGTATTTGAATTTTTATTCTGTTGGCGTGCAATTACTGAGCGACGAATCGGGTTATGTGGGATTGAAAGTTCACAAAGCCTTACTTTCGGGTTCCTACGCCCGTAATATCAACGGGCATAGCATTTCGCTCGGCGTGCAAGGCGGTGTGGTGTACAAAACCACCAATATAGGTCGCTACACTTACGACGAACAATTTGATTTGGGCGGCAATGTGGTATTCAATCCCAAGTTGCCAACGTCGGAAATTTCACAAGACCCTATTTTATACCCGCTTTTTCATGCAGGTTTGCTGTGGAGCAAAACGTTTAACGGCAAATTTGCCCCCGAAGTCGGTTTGGCATTTTTCAACTTGAATGCTCCCAAAGAAACATTTTACGGGACAAGCACGCAAAACACCCAATTGCCCCTGCGCACAAGTTTTTCCGTAGGTGGCGATTTTACAATTTCTCCCACTTTTATTATACAGCCTACCATATTATATATGGTACAACGGCAAGGGAAAGAATTTTTATTCGGCGGCAACCTTGTGTACACCGCCTTTGAACGCATAAAACCGTTTGTCGGAACGTTTATACGCTATGGCAACTACACCAATTTCGATGCTTCTGCGTGGGTAATTGGCGCTCGCTATGGGCAATGGCGAGGCGGTGTGAGTTACGATTTCAATATTTCGTCGCTGCATACTGCCACAAGTGGCAGGGGGGCTTTTGAGGTTTCGTTAGTGTATATTACACCGAGTGCACGGAGTTCGTTGATTAAAATTCCTTGTGATAGACTTTGATAATTTAGACACAAGACAAATAGACATAAGACAATTCAAATGAAATCAATAATAACAATCATACTTTTCCTTTGTGCAGTTTGCTTTGTGCAAGCGCAAGAATCTTCGTTGCAAAACACAAACTTTTCAGCCAACAAACTCAAACGCTTAGGTTATAATTCCCTAAAATACGGCGACACCTATTCTGCCATAGATTTTTTTGAAGCCTATTCGGTAAAAAAAAATAATGTGCACGTAAAATATTCGCTTGCCGAATGTTACCGTGCGGCTCGTAATTACAAAGCAGCACGGGATTTGTATTCCGAAGTGTATGAGGCAAAACCAAACGCCTATCCGTTGGCATTGTACCACAAAGCTACACTTTTGAAAACCGAAAAACGTTACGACGAAGCTCGTACACTGTTTCAAAAATTCCGGAAATCGGGTGCGGCAGTTATTGGTGGTATAGATTATAAGAAATTGACAGCCTTACAAATACAATCCTGCGACAGCGCATTGAATTGGCTTGCCAATCCGAAAAATGCCGAAATTACACACGCCAACGAAAGCATCAACAAAGCCTCAATAGAATTTTCGCCGCAATATTTAACCGACAGCATTTTGCTTTTTGCATCGTTGCGCAGCGATACCATAGTATATACCGTGGTTGACAGGGAAATAAACAAAATGCCGCAACGCGAATTTTATATTGCAAAATTCAATAACAATTCATGGGAATTTGCCGGCGAATGGGGCGATGCCCGCTACCTGACCGCACCCAATGAGCAAATAGGCAACGGTGTGTTTTCGCCCGATAAACGCAAATTTTATTTTACCCGGTGTGTAAAAACCAATCGTTTTGATTACGAGTGTGCCATATACGTGAGCGAAAAAATGGGCAAAACATGGGGTAAACCCGATAGATTGCCGAATACCATAAATATGAGCGGGTATCAAAATACGCAGCCTGCGATTGGCATCAATTCCAAAACAAACGACGAAGTGTTGTATTTTGTGAGCAACCGCCCGGGTGGCAAAGGCGGTATGGATATATGGTACAGTGAATTTCAAAAAAGTAAAGGCGAGTGGACTACACCCAAAAATTGCGGAAACGCCATAAATACTCCCGGCGACGAATTGACACCATTTTTCGATATGAAAACCCGCACCTTGTATTTCAGCTCCGATGGTTTACCCGGATTGGGCGGATTAGATATATTTAAAGCTACCGGTGAACTTGGCAAATGGATTGCTGTTGAAAACGTTGGTGCGCCCATAAATTCGCCTTTCGATGATTTATATTATGTGTTGCACACCAACCACAAAGACGGTGTGTTTACATCAAATCGCACCGGTTCGGTAACTGTAATGCACGAACATTGCTGCGACGATTTATATTTTTTCCGGTACAATAATATTATAGTACTTGCCGTGAATGGTGTGGTAAAACAAAAAATAAACCAGCAAGTGAAAAATATTTTAGATGCCCAACTTGAAACCACTTTCGTTGCCGACACATTGCCTGCCGCAAATATTCCGGTAACATTATATATGATAGATGAACAATCGAAAGAAAAAGCTGTGGTAGCACAGCAAAAAACCACGAAAGACGGTTCATATCATTTCGATGTTGAGGTTAATAAAAAGTATATAATAGAGGCGGAAAGTCCCCGAAAACCAAATCCTACACTTACGTTCAATACAAAAAATATTGAAAAATCCGACACTCTGCCGCAGTCCGATATTGTGATTGAATACATTCCGCAAATTCCGTTTATTATAAAAAATATTTATTACGATTTCGATAAATCGGATTTGCGTCCGGAATCGAAAACGGTAATAGACACCACGTTGTTCCGAATTCTCAAAGAACATCCTCATATAATTGTAGAAATCAGCAGCCACACCGATAGCAAAGGCGACCACGATTATAATATGAAACTTTCGCAACGCCGTGCCGAAAGTGTTGTGGATTATTTAATAAAAAGCGGAATTGATAAAAATCGCCTTGTGGCACGTGGTTACGGCAAAACCCGACCAATTGCACCCAATGAAAATCCGGACGGCAGCGATAACCCCGAAGGGCGGCAAAAAAACCGTCGAACAGAGTTCAAAATCATAGGGACAATTGATAATTATGAAAAAATTATTTACGAAGAATAGAAAAAATTTATTTATTTAAAAAAAAATACTACATTTGTAGGCGTTTTTTATAGTAGAGAAGTATATATTTAATAAATTTTACACAGAGAATGATACGTAAATACCTGATTTCATTGTTTTTACTGATTTTTACAGTTTCTTTTGCCACGTTTGCACAAGAAGATTTATCGAAATTAAGTGCCGGTAAATTGAAAAAAACAGGAGCTAGTTTATATGCAAAAGGTGATGTTTTTGGCGCAATTCGTCATTACGAAGAATTGTTACGAAAAAAAGATGACTATGCAGTCATGTTTCTTCTTGCCGATGCGTACCACACAGCCCGTAATTATCCAATGGCGCAATATTGGTACAACAAAGCCTACAAAGCCAATCCTAAAAAGAATGCGAGAGCTTTGTATCATTATGCCGCTATGCTAAAAACAGCTTCGCAGTATGAAGATGCAAGTGCGCAGTTTAAAGTATTCAAAAAAGAATACGACGTGAAGAAGTTCAAAGATGGGGCGCAATACCAGAAATTGGTGAAGAATCAAATTGCATCAATTGATACGGCAATCAAAGCACAGGCAAATCCAAGGCAAGTGCGAGTAACGAATGTAGGCAACAATATCAATTCTCCTATGTCGGAATATATGCCGATATATCTTACGCCAACGTCGTTTATTTACGCTACCCGTATATTCGATACTTTGAATTTTGCTCTTTCGTCGCAACCACCAACATTTAATACCGCAGTGAAATACGGTACCAATTGGTTGAACAATGGCGATTGGGAATTTAAACCCGACGGCGAAACGGTAAATATTAATCATGGTTCGTTCTCGCCCGACTTCCAACGCTTTTATTTTACTCAATGTACACGCGATAAAAAGCATAAGGAAACTTGTAAATTATATGTATCGAAAAATGTGTTCGGAGCATGGCAAAAACCCGAAGAATTACCTGCATTTATCAATCTTAAAGGTTCATCAGTTATACAAGTTGGCGTAGGTAACGAATCGAAAAAAGGCGATGAGGTACTGTATTTTGTAACCAATCGCCCGGGTGGGCAAGGTGGATTTGATATTTGGTACACTATATTTATGCCGAAATCGAACGCATGGCGAGAACCCAAAAACTGCGGTAATAAAATAAATACAGCCGGCGATGAAATAACTCCTTACTATGATGTTACATCAAGAGCATTGTATTTCAGTTCAAGTGGCTGGCCCGGTCAAGGCGAATTTGATATATTTAAAGCAAACGGCGAACTTGGAAAGTGGACTGCTGCCGAAAACTTGGGTGCGCCTATCAACACTCCTTTCGACGATTATTATTTCAGTACAACTACCGATGGCAAAGAAGGTTTGTTTGCATCGAACCGTCCGGGTAGCCAATCTGCCGGTTGGGAAGGTTGCTGCGACGATATTTACCATGTAAATTTTGCAAATGTTTTCGATATTCCTGTTGTAGGACGTGTGTATGAAGTAGAAGACCGTGATATTTTTAATATTATCAGAACCCACTTTGAGGCGGACGATGCATCGGAAGAAATTCGTTTCTTAGCCGGAAGTACTGTCTCATTATTTATTGGGAACAGTAACGAAAAAGTGTTTCTTGCAAGCACAAAAACCGACAAAAACGGACGATTTGAATTTGTGGTAGAGCCAAACCGTCATTATGTGCTGCAATTTGAAAATGCCCGGACTGGTACTGCGCTTATGGCGCTTTCGACACAAGGTATAGAAACTGCCGATACTATCTTTTTGAAAGATTATGGTGTTAATTACATAACCAGAACACAACCATTTGTTTCCAAAAACATTTATTATGAATTTGGTAAATACAAACTTACCAACGAACAACGCCAAATTATTGATACATCAATTGTAGCTTTATTGCGTACGGCTCCCGACATTATTGTAGAACTTCGCAGTCATACCGACAATATTGGTGGCGAGGATTTCAATATGAAACTTTCACAACGCCGTGCAAACGAAATTATTAACTATGTTATAAAACAAGGTATTTCGCCGGCACGTATTTCCGGTAAAGGGTTTGGATTTTCGGTTCCAATAGCACCGAATAACCGTCCCGACGGTAGCGACTTCCCCGAAGGGCGGGCTAAAAATCGCCGAACTGAAATACAGGTTATCGGCACTGTTTCGGGCAGTAGTTCCGGTGGCGACGATTATGATGATTAAAAAAAATCCCTTGCAATTCGCAAGGGATTTTTTTTGGCACGGCTTTTGTAATACTGATTAAAAAACAATAATACAAATCAAAAGTATAGGAGATTTTAGTCATGAAAACACGTATGTTAATCTTTGCAATTACATTCTGCTCAGTTCAAATGTTCGCATCAGAAATTATTTTTACTTCCAACAGTTCAAAACCTTTTCAAATCGTAATCGACAATTATTGCTACACTTCTGTAAATGGAATGATAGCTATAAACAATGTAAATTCAGGCACTTACAGAGTGCAAATAGCAAGCAATCCGAATATGTTCGGCGAATTTAGAACTATCAATTATCAAACTATTCACGTAAATCCGTTCACTCGCACATTTTGCGAAGTAAATACCTTTGGCGCAATGAATATTGCCTACATTGAAGCGCTTCGTCCATCGTCAAATATGTATGTAACAGTTCATTTACATCGTCCGCCGGTACACAGAATAGTATATTCTCAACCAACACACCGCCATGCCCACGTAAATCACGCTGTGAATTCACGACCTGTTCCGGTACAAGCAGTTAATTCACGACCAGCCCCTACTCAAACAGTTACTTCTCGTCCGGCACCTGCACAAGCTACCGCTTCTCGTCCGGCAAGCAGCGTAACGTATGGACCCCGTAATGGTAGATAATTCAATGAATAACACATAATTAACGACTAACCATTAATCACTAACCACTAATCACTAAAAAAAATACCCAATCTTTCGCAACGCCCCCCATGCTTTGTATTCGCAACCAAAGCGTGGGGATTTTTTTGTTTTTGCACCTTACATAAGCCGTCATTCCTGCCTACGCAGGAATGACAGAAAACATTTTTCAATGTGCCTTTTTTATTTGCGAACGTCAAAGCCTAATTGCAGCTTATTGCGCAGGATTTCAAAAAAATTCATATCGTTGAATTGTACGGTAAAAATATCGAAAGGCGATTTTTTGATAAGCATTTTGGGTAATATTTCTACTTGTTCCGACAGATAATCACCCGAAATAAAAAAGTCGGTAAATTCGCCGTGAGCTTCAATTTCAATTACGCTATTATCGGGAATTATAATGGGGCGCACCGTGAGCGAATGTGGTGCAATAGGTACAATTGCCAGCGTGTTGCTTTCGGGCGTTATAATTGGTCCGCCCAAACTGAGTGCATATCCGGTGGAGCCGGTAGGAGTGGAAATAATAATACCATCTGCCCAAAATGAATACACAGGCACACCGTTTATGGAAAGTTTTAAACGAATGAGTTTCAGGTTGTTGCTTTTTTGTATGGTTATTTCGTTCAGTGCCATGCCTTGTATGGTAGGCGTGCTTTCCGAAACGTAATTGAGCACTGTGCGAGTACAAATTGAAAACTGTTTTTTCTCTAATTTTTCTACATAGTCCAGTATTTTTTCGGGCATCACATCGGCTAAAAATCCGAGTTTGCCAAAATTAATTCCCAACAATAGAGTTTCGTATTTGTAGAAAAAATGAGCGCATTTCAAAAACGTGCCGTCGCCACCCAAACTGAATACAAAATCAACCGGCATATCGCTTGCCGTACTGTATTCGATGCAATCAAAAGTTTTAAAGCCTTTGGCGCGTAGTTTTTTTGCAAATTCATGGTAAATAGATATTGTATGCGGCGTGCTGGTAAGCGTTTTTATAACCGCTTCTATTTCGGGATAATAATCTTCGACAATGCCAAATCCAAAAAGTGCAATATTCATGTTTGTAGGTTTTAGGGAACGAGGAGTTTAGGAAACTAAGGTAAAAATAGTAAAAGAGTTGAGAAAAAAGCTAAAATGTGATTATTTTTTCTTTGTTCTTTTTTTCTTCACAACCGGTTTAAACACAAAGTTTTGTTCAAACGATTGTGGCAAAGATATATCTTTTATATCGAGTTGCAAAGTGGTTTTTCCGTTAAACGTATTTATGGTAAGCGAAAAACAAATATCAATTCCTTGCGAAAGTGAATGATTTTGCAGCTGTTCCCATTTATGCGCCAAGCCAAAAGCAATTCCATCGACATCGTCGGGCAAGTTTTCGAAATGGAATTTTACGTGAGTGCGGTCATTTCCTATAATTCGCGTTCGTTCGCCAACCGGCATATTGCGCATTACAAACACCGGACGCATATTTTTTGGTCCAAAGGGTGCTAAGCGCAATTTTTGTTCATACAAATCCATGGTAATATCAGCCGGTGTAAGTTCGGCATCAATCAATATGCTTGGCTGTAATTGTTCGGGCGTAATTGTCCGGGCAACTACGGTTTCAAATGTTTGAATAAATTCTTCCAAATTCTCTTTTCTCAAAGTCAATCCGGCTGCGTATTTGTGCCCACCAAAATTTGTGAGCAAATGCGAACATTGGTCAATAGCTTGATACAAATCGAATCCATGCACCGAACGTGCCGAAGCACAAATTACATCGCCGTCGCCGCAAAATACCACGCTTGGTTTGTAGTGGTGTTCCACAATTCTCGAAGCCACAATCCCAATCACGCCTTTGTGCCATTCGGGAGCATACACCACGCAGGTATATTTTTCGTGCATCGGGTCAATTGTTTCAATATTGTATAAAGCATTTTTGGTAATTTCTGTATCTATTTCTTTGCGCTCTTTGTTGTATACCTCTATATCTTTGCAAATTTCGTATGCTTCACATGCGTTCTCGCAGAGCAATAATTCTACCACTGTTTTAGCATGGCGTATTCGTCCGGCGGCATTAATTCGCGGGCTGATTTTAAACACCACATCGGAAACCGTAACTTTTGTTTTAAACACGCCGGCACTGTCCAAAATTGTCCGCAAAGCAAGCGTGGGTTTTTCCTGCATTTTCCACAAACCGTTGAACATAAAAATGCGGTTTTCGTCAACCACAGGCACTATATCGGCAGCTATGCTCAACGCCAAAATATCTAAATAACAAAACAAATATTCTTTGAGTGGCAAGTTATTTTCTATGCACAACGCATGAATTAACTTAAAGCCCACACCGCAACCCGACAATTCTTTGAACGGGTAATTGCAATCTTTTTGTTTGGGATTTAAAATTGCCAAGGCATCGGGTACAACTTCGCCAACTTCGTGGTGGTCGCACACAATAACATCTATGCCGTGAGTTCGTGCCTGTGCAATAGTTTCTATTGCCTTTATGCCGCAATCCAAAGTTATAATTAAATCCACACCTTTTTGCACAGCCCACGTTATACCTTGCTGTGAAACTCCGTAGCCTTCTTTTTCCCTGTCGGGAACGTAAAAATACAAATTACCAATACCCAAACATCGCAGGAACGAATACACAATGGAAACCGCCGTAGTACCGTCCACATCGTAATCGCCATACACCAAAATAGTTTGCTTTTTTTCTATCGCCTCGCAAATTCTATCAACGGCTTTGCGCATATCTTTCATCAAAAACGGATTGTAAATTTCCGGTAATGATTGTTTGAGGTTCAAAAATTTTTGAGCGTTTTCAACTGTTTTTACATCACGCAGCACCAATAATTGGGCAATTATAGGCGAAATATTCAGCTTTTCTGCTAAATCCTGTATGAGTATGCGTGAATTTTGGCATGGTTTTATGCGCCATGTGTGGTGTTTCATTTGCTTTGTCCTCCGTTTTCTATGATTTGCCAAAAGCCATCTCTTTTCCCATTTACTCGTTCTAATAAATTTTTATTCTGCAAATTAGAGGTAATTGTTTTTACCGTTCTTTCCGATTTTTGTATATGCAAAGCAATCTCCTTTTGCGTTGCTTTAGGATTATCTTTTAAAAATTCTAACACAAAATGTTCTTCCAAAGTGCAATTCAAAGTGCAAAATTTGCTCTTTGGAATTTCGTTTTCGGCAGTTTTTGCACTTTGAAAATCTGCCTTCTCTTTCCAATCCACTCTCAAATACCTGTTTTTCAACTCATTTTTTTCGCCAAACAATAAATTTCCAAAAAACAGCATCAAATATTCTGTAGTTGCGTGAATATTATTTGTCCAATCGTTGTAATTAGCCCGCACAAGCGCATTACGAAAATACCACGAATGCTGGGCAAAAGGCGTATTGTCGATTTTAAAACCAAAAGAGCGCAAATATTTTATTGCAAAAACGGCAGTTGTGCGCGTGTTTCCTTCGCCAAAAGCGTGAATTTGCCATACACCCGAAATAAATTTCACAATACGCCGAATGGACTGATGAAAGTCGGCATTTTTGTAATCATACTGTTTTTCTTGATTAAAGTCGTAATCAAGCGTAGCACTAATTTGTGGCGCATTGGCATAAAGCACCGATTTTCCATTCAATACCCATTCTGCCTTACTTATATTGTAATCACGAATTTTTCCTGCAAACTTGTAAATACCCGTAAAAAGTTGCCTGTGAATGGCAATATATTCTAACGGCGAGAAAGAAAACGTTTCGTTTGACAGGATTTTAACAATGCGAGCGGAAACCGTATCGGCTTCTTCGGTGCGGTCGTCATCATCGGTTCTTACGGTTTTTGTTTTGTAATAACTGTCTATGCGATATTGCACTTCATCAATAGTAATATCGCCCTCAATGTTTTGTATGGCAGTTTGAATAAGATATTCCGACGGTTTCAAGCCATCGACCTGCTGTAAGCCGATAGCCGTTTGCCAAATAAAGCCCTTCTCTTTTTTGTCGGGCTCGGTTTGCCTTACGTATTCTTCAAAATCAATCATAATGATTTATTTTTACACCTTCGCATCTTTTTTCCGGATTTCATTCCGGCGAATTTTCCCTGAAACGGTTTTCGGCAATTCTTCCACAAATTCCACTATACGAGGATATTTATAAGGAGCTGTTACTGCCTTCACGTGGTTTTGCAACTCTTTTTTCAATTCTTCCGAGGGCGAAAATGTTTTTGCCAACACAATTGTTGCCTTCACCACCTGTCCGCGCATAGGGTCTTCGGCGGCAGTTACCGCACATTCCAGCACCGACGGGTGTTCCAGCAGCGCATTTTCCACCTCAAAAGGACCAATTCGATAGCCCGAACATTTGATAACATCGTCGCTTCTGCCCACAAACCAAAAATAGCCGTCGGCATCGCACCAAGCCATATCGCCTGTTTTGTAAATTCCTTTTTCTCTATTCCAGCAGGCGCGGGTGGTTTCTTCGTCTAAATAATATTCTTTAAACAATCCTGTGGGGTGTTTTTCGTTTATTCCCGTAACCGAAATCACGCCAATATCGCCTTTTTCACATTCATGGTCGTGGTCGTCTAAAAGTTTAATTCCGTACAGCGGCGCAGGTTTTCCCATTGAGCCGGGGCGCACTTCGTACCAACCAAAATTTGCCAACAGCACCGAACCTTCCGATTGTCCGAAACCTTCGTGAATTGCCAATCCGGTTTTTTGCTGAATTTGATGATACACTTCGGGATTCAGCGGTTCGCCTGCCACACTTGCGTGTTGAATAAAACTAAAATCCACGCCCGACAAATCTTCTTTAATCAAATAGCGGTAAATGGTAGCAGGCGCACAAAATGTTGTAGGACGTATAATTCCTATGGCTTTGAGCATCAACGCCGGAACAAATTTTTCGGTATCGTAAGCACCAATTGCCGCTCCGCAAATCCACTGTCCGTAAATTTTGCCCCACGCAAATTTCGCCCAGCCGCTATCGGTTTGTGTCCAATGTATGGTATTATTTTGCACGTGTTGCCAATAAAGTGCCGTTACAATGTGCCCCAACGCCAGCGTGTGGTCGTGTAGCGCCATTTTGGGCATTCCCGAAGTTCCCGATGAAAAATAAATCAACGACGCTTCGTCGGATTTGTTCTCAATTCGTTCCAAACACGGGGAAGCCTGCGCTATTTCCTTCTGAAAATCTATGTAACCTTGCGGCAATTCTTTTGGGCTTTTTGTAAGCGTATCGCCCACTGTGGCAATGGTTTGCAAAGTTTCGCATTCTTCTTTTGCCTTTTGAATGTAACCAAGCAATTCATTGTCGTCCACGGTTACAATCATTTTTATATGTGCCAAATTGCAACGGTAAACTATATCTTTCGTGGTTAATTGATAGGTAGCCGGAATACAAATTGCGCCAATTTTGCACAATGCAGTCATGCACCACCATACTTCGGGACGTTGTTTTAAAATCAACATCACCACATCGCCTTTTTTTATGCCGAGTTTTAGGAAGGCATTTGCCGCTCTGTCCGACAATTCTTTTGCTTCGGCAAAAGTGTAGCGTTTGGTTTCAAAGCGGTCGTCGCACCATAAAAGCGCCAATTTTTCAGGTTCTAATCGCGCCCATTCATCTACAATATCGTAACCGAAATTAAAGTTTTCAGGCACATTTACACTATAATTTTCTATAAAATCTTCATACGATGAAAATTCCACTCTTGGCAAGTATTTTTTTACTAATTGATTCATTTATTTTTCGTTTTTTACGATTTCCAAGTATGATTAACATCACAAATTACTGTCAAAAATGACGCAGGAGCATCAACTGCCTGTTGATTATGAGGCAATTGCGGGTCGAAATAAATAGAGTCGCCTTGATTTAGAATATATTCTTGTTTACCTAACTTAATTCTAACTTTTCCGGAAAGAACGTAATTATATTCCTGTCCGGGGTGCATAGCCATTGCAGGCTCGGCATCGGTAGGCAACATTTCTACCACCAAAGGCTCCATAATACGGTCGATAAAATTGTATGCCATAGCGGAATAAGCGTAACCCGGAAACCGCTCAACATTAACTCCTTCGCCGTGTCGTACTACCGTATGTGTGTCCATTCGCGGCTCATCGCCCGTGAGCAACACTGTTGTATTTATGCCGAACAACGCAGCAATTTCAAACAATATCGAAATAGGAATATCGGTATTTCCTTTTTCAAAACTTTGGTATTCATCGAGTGAAATGTGGAGATGTGCCGCCACCGCTTCGGGCGTAAGTTCCAAAATTTCCCTCATCTCCTTTATTCGTTCGGGAATTTGATGTAATTCTTCTTTTATCATTTTTTTATAATTATCTATTCAAGAAAATCCAACTTTTGAGCTTTCAACGATTGCGTTACTTCCCGCAAAGTATCGAATTTTCCTACGTCAATCCAAAAATCATTCGTATGGTCAAAGGCATGTATTGTTTGTGTTTGCGCCAAACGCACATACATGTCAATAATCGAAAACGCTCCCTGTTCGGTAATGCAATCAAAAATGTGCGGCGAAAGTATTTGTATGCCGCTAAATGCTTGTTGGTGCAAACACCTGCAGTCTTTCGGACGGGAAAAAATGTGTTCATGAGTAATACAGTTTTCCCAACCACACAATTGTTGTTCTTCGTCGAACAACAAATAGCGTGATGTTTCCCGTTTGCTTACCGCAAGCGTTGCCAAGGCGTTGTGTGCACAGTGATTTTCGTACATCTGTGCCAAATCAATGCTACTGATTATATCAACATTGACAACAAAAAATGGTTTTGCAGTATCAAAAAAATCCCGAGCTTTGAGTAGTCCGCCGCCGGTGTTCATCAATTGCTCGCTTTCGTCGGAAATGCTAATGTTTACGCCAAAATCATGCGTTCGCACAAAATCAATAATTTGCTCCGAAAAGTGGTGTACATTAATAATAATATCGGACACACCATAAAATTTCAATTTGCGAATCGCATATTCGAGCAAACTCATTCCTTGAATTTCCACTAAGGCTTTGGGCATAGTAGCCGTCATTGGTTTTAGGCGCGAGCCCAAACCGGCGGCAAATATCATTGCTTTCACGTCCGATAGTGGTTTCATTTGTTTACATGTTTACGTCGTTTTTATTTTAAATTCTTATTAGCGTTGTAAAAGATTTCGCGCCTCTTGGTTGGAAATACGTTTGCCCACATAGTAAGGCACCACAAACGCATCGGTTATACCTTTTGCAACCATTGTTTCTCTCAATACATTGGCTTCTTCCAATGAGCGGCTTGCTCCTATGGTATATTTGTAAAGTCCGCCGTCAATTTCCTCGAAAGGCACTTGTGGCAAATTGTATTTGTTTTTCAAACTCATTGCCGTATTTGCATTGTATGTTTGCCGTGCAGATATTTGCACACGATACACCAAACCTTCACGTGTTGTTGCCGGAGCAGTTCCCGCGCGAACCGCAGTAACTTCCGGTTGTGTTTCAACATACGTTGATGTTGCCGGTTTCGTTGTTGCCGGTTCAGCAAAGTCGAAATCAAAATCATCACTTGCTTCCGCCACTGGCGCAACGGTTTCAAAATCTTCTTCCACTACTACTTCTTCAACAACTTCTTTCACAACAGGTTGCACTGGTGTATACACTTGTTGATACGTTGGAGCCGGTTTTTTACTCGTTTTGCTAAACACATAATTAACGCCTATACCCGGCGTAAACATCATATCTCTGAATTTTGCATTTTCAACCATATCGAGCTTTGTAGCACTTGTAATATGCCATGTTACATCAAGAACTGCCGAAAATTTCGGAGTAAAACGGTATTCAAAACCCAAACCAAACGGAATAGTAATCTCTGTGGTTGTGCCCGATTCGCCTACTTTCTTTTCCTCTTCTTTTTTGTTTACTATTGTTGTTTTATATAGTGCCGATTTAAAATGTAACATTCCGGCGCCGGCTTGCGCATACACCGAAAATTTCGGTTCATCGCTGATAGCCATTAAGTCGGTAAAACGGAATTGTACCATGGCGTTATATGTAAAATAATCTGTCCTAAATCGTTGACTTCCGTGCTTTCCTGTTCCACTAACTGCTTTTTCGTCTTCTTTATTCCCTGCCAATGCGCCCTGCATAAGAGTTCCTTTCAAATCGAAATACGGTACAAGTTCTTTTGTTACGGAAAAACCAAGATGGTATTTTGCATCTTTGAACTGGGTGGTAATATCGCCAATGGCAAACCCAATTCCGCCGGAAGCTCCAACGCCCCAACCTTGTGAAATCCAACTTTGTGCTGTTGCTACATTTAGAGTTGCAAATGTTCCCGCCAATGCTATAAGTGCAGGTAAGAATAATTTTTTCATGTGTTATATTATTTTTAGAATTTCGGTAAAAGTACAAATTTCATGACAAACTGCAAACAATTTTTGAAATTAATCTCACATTTTCATAATTTCTTCTATTTCCAACCCAGTAAATTGTTTGATTTTTTTAAACAAATAAAATAAAACTACTACCATAATTATAGTAGCCGGAAGCGCTATTACAGGAAAACTTAAACCTAACATTCTACTGTATTCGGCATTAAATTCGGGTGTTCCGCTGGGGCTGTGCATAATAATTTTTGCCAACACAAAATTCATAATTGCCGAAAATCCAAACGATGCCGCTAAAAAATACGACGAACGATTGATAGTTTGTTCAAATTCCGGTTGCAAATTTCTTTCTTCCAAAATCGCCTCTATTTTCTCCATATTCATAATATCGGGATTAAAAAGCAGTTTTTTAAGTAACGGAAACGGCGTGCGCATACTTACCAAAACCGCAATACCTATTATTAATGGTACCGATGCTTCTTTGTAAGCAATCCATTCTGTCGGAAGTTGAAAAACTCCGATAATTCCCGTCAATAAAATTCCCGCAAAACCAAGAATTGAAATAAAATTGGTTTTGCGTGCACGAAACCAATCGTATAAAAAATACCCTAACGGAAACAGCAAAGCCACAATTAAAGCCGTTGCCGGCATTGCCGTTGGCGAACTAAATAATTCACTCGAAATAATGTTGGCACCTTGCAGGCGTACAACTATTTTTTCGAAGCGATTTAAAACTAAAATCGGAATAACAATATTGAAAATGATACTCCATAAGGGGTTTTCTTTTTTTTTCATAAAAAATTAGGGATTAGGTATTAGGGGTTAGGATTTTAGGTTGTAGGAGACGAGGTTTTTAGGTTTTAGAAACAAGGTAGTTCCCTTGTCTCCTAATTCCTCGTCTCCTTGTTTCCTCGTCTCCTAATAAAAAAAGCCATTTGAAAAAAATATCAAACAGCTTTTTCTAAAAATTTTATATGTTAATGGCATGTTATTACCGTTTGTGGCGACCTTCGTCCGACACTGTTAATTTTTTTCTGCCTTTTGCTCTACGAGAAGCCAATACTCTACGTCCGTTTGCGGTTGCCATTCTCTCGCGGAAACCGTGTTTATTTCTTCTTTTACGTTGTGAAGGTTGAAATGTTCTTTTCATTGTATCTAAACTTATTTGGTAATACTTAAAAAATTGGACTGCAAAAATACTACTTTTTTTATAACTAACAAACAATGCAAATGATTTTTCAATAATTTTTTACCTTAATACGGCTTTAATTGATTTTATTCGTAATTTTACAATCTGAAATATCTGTTTAAATTGATATGGATTGCTTCACTATCGTTCGCAATGACGCCCTTTTGAGGATTAGCACAAACCCACAAAAGAGCGTCATTGCGAGCAGAGCGAAGCAATCCATAAGAAAAATTTAAAAATCCATGAAAAAACACTGCCTCTTTTTTCTGCTTTGTGTCAGCATTTGCACGTATTCCGTAGCGCAACGCAATCCTCAATGGGGTGAAGCGGTTGCCACAAATTTTGCAAAAAATGTATATAAAATCGACACCGGCGTATATCGTTGTGCCCAACCTGATAGTGCAGCTTTTGCTGAACTTGCGGCAATGGGAATAACCGAAATCATAAATCTTCGTTCGTTTGACACCGATAAAAAATATACACAATCCGGCATAACGTTTCATCATATAAATATGCAGGCTGAACATTGTAATTACAAAAAAATAGTGCGAGTTTTGCAATTGATTAAAAATAGAAACGGAGCGATTGCCATTCACTGCAAGCACGGCGCCGATAGAACAGGTTTGATAATTGCCCTCTATCGCATTGTGTTTCAAGATTGGACAAAAGAAGAAGCAATTGATGAATTGAAAAACGGTGGCTATAATTTTCATGCGATTTATGGGAATATACCTCGGTATATTATGAAATTAGATATTGAACAATTAAAGAAAAATGTAGGATTATAAAAAGTGAAACAGTCTCCCACCTGCCGTCATTCCTGCGAAGGCAGGAATCTCTTAATAAATAAGTGCTTTTTCGAGGAGATTCCTGCCTTCGCAGGAATGACACAAGAGAGTTAGTCTGTAAATTAAAATTGAATAAAAATGAATTGCGAAAAAAAACAATGCCCCTGCCCCAAAACAACCTGCGCCAGCCACGGCAAATGCTGCGACTGCGTAGTAAAACACCGAACAACCGATAGCCTGCCTTTCTGCCTGTTCCTCGACAACGACGGCGATAAAAGTGTGGAAAATTATTATCGAAAATTGAAATTGAGATTTGAAAAAGTATAAAAACATATCGTCTTTTTTTTGCAGAATACTGCTTGTATTGCTGTTTTTTGCGTGTGATGTGTGCACGGTTGTAGCACAAGAAGATGACTTGTCTCCCAAAACATCAATACCGACATTTCTTGAAGCAAAAATTTTGTTTGGTTCCGTTTTGCCGCATTATTCATATATGAATTATTTAAGCGAATCGTATCAAAAAGGTATTGCGCTACATTATACAATCATGCCCAAAAGACTAATACTATATGATAGAATATGGAAATATCCTTCTTACGGCGTTGGGCTACGCCACATAACAATGGGAAATGCCGAAAAACTTGGCAATATTTCAACGCTTTATGCGGTGTTTGATGGTAAATTTTTTTACAAATTTTTTCGTTTTACGCCATATTACCAAATAAATACAGGATTGGCGTATGCTCACAAGAATATGAAAAAATCGCTCTACAACACTGCGGTAAGTAGTCCGCTGAGCTTTTTTGCAGCAATTAATTGTGGTGTACAATACAATATAAACTATGCTTCAAACATACGATTTGGGATTGAACTTGAACATCTCTCGAACGGAAAAACTACAACACCGAATTTGGGATTTAATTCATTACTGTTAACGGTGGCGTATAAACAAGGTTTTCTACGTTATAGTCAAAAATCAAGAATCAATGATTTTTCATCACCAACAACAAGCCACCACCGCATAAACCTCACCGCCGCCGGATTTTTCAAAACCGACGATTTTGTAACCGAAAAAAAATATTTTACAAGCGTATTTTTTGCCGAGTATGAATGGTTGAGCAACGCATATTG
Source organism: Bacteroidota bacterium (assembly GCA_009786075.1). Taxonomy (GTDB): domain Bacteria; phylum Bacteroidota; class Bacteroidia; order Bacteroidales; family UBA1715; genus WQTX01. The sequence goes on from WQTX01000006.1 coordinate 25,065, forward strand.
GTGGGGCTTGCAAGCCGGCGGTGATTATTTTTACGACCGCAGCATTGCCGCTCGCAAATCTGCACCTTCAACGTGGAGCGAACACAAACGCCTTATGGACGTGGGCGTACATGCCGGAACATTTGTGAAATATTCGCACATGGTAATGTTTTTGCAAATGGGGCGTTATATTGGAAGTAACACGCAATCAGCCGATTTTTTTACTCGTGTAGGTTTGCGCTACGAATGGCAACGATTGTTTGCCAATGTTTCGCTACGAGCGCATGGAGCTACGGCGCAGAGTGTTGAAATGGGGGTGGGGTATAAAATTAGATTAAGCCCCCTAAATCCCCCTCAGGGGGACTTAAAGAAACAATGAAATTATGATAAAATATAGAACAAATATTGAAAGTTGCGGTTTCCTCAAGTCCCCTAAAGGGGGATTTAGGGGGCTTTTTTTTCTCTTCCTTTTCCCCCTGTGGGGGTTAGGGGGCTGTTCCTCTGATGCCTGCCTGCAAGGCGCGGGCAAAACGCAGGAACGTACCGTTGAACTTTCGGAATTTTCGGCATTGCACGTTCATAATATTTTCAACATTGAATTAGTGCCCGATACCTGCAATAAAATTGTGATGCGAGCCGGAAAGAATTTGCTCAATAGCACAAAAATTGAACAAAACAATGGTGCCGTGCATTTGTATAATTCCTCACGCTGTGCCATGTTCAAAGGTTTTGAAAAAATTAATCTGCGCATACATTTTTCAAATATCGACACGCTCAATGTGTGGGAAGCCTGCGAAATTGTGAGCGAGCAAGCTATTGAAAACAATCTCTTTATTAATATGCAGGCAACTATGTGTGATATACGTTTGCATTTAGATAATAACTCCACTAAACTCGCAAATTTAAACAAAGCCGGCGGTTTAATAGAGTTGTATGGGCAAAGCACAAATGCTAATTTTGCAGTGAATTATACTGCACAACTCAAAGCGCACAATTTGCAAACCGAAAATACAACAATTGTGAGCACTACAATAATGGATTGCACGGTACATGCCTCGCAAAAATTAACTGCAACGGCAAATCGCAACGGCAAAATTTTATACGCAGGTAATCCTGTGGAGGTGATTGTGAAAAAAGGAACGGTTGAGGTATTACCCCCAATCCCCTAAAGGGGGCTTTCAGAGCAACGAAATAGACCTGAGCAACAGCACTTTCACTGTGCAAAAGTCCCCTTTAGGGGATTTAGGGGTAAATAAAATTTGAAAAATCAAATAAAAAACACAATATTTGCAGCCGAAAAGCGTTTTAGAACAAAATTTTATTCAGTACCTATTTCCTAACCCCTAATTCCTAACTCCTAATTTATGAAAAAACTCCTATTTTTTGTATGCGCAATCGCATTATTTTCATGTTCCACAAGTAACAAAAGTCAGGACACAACCAATGCCGATGCGCCCATGAATAGCGCAGGATTTGTTATCAACCGAGGTATCAATATCAGTCATTGGCTTTCGCAATTGTATGGCACACGAGGTCAACAAGCCACATTTTTTACCAAAGACGATGTGCGTCTGCTCGACAGCCTTGGCTACGACCACATTCGCCTGCCGATTGACGAAGAAAATTTGTGGGACGAAAACGGAAAACCAATAGCCGAAATGTTTGATTATCTCAAAAAAGCTATTCAATGGAGTTTGGAATACAATATGCGTGTGATAGTTGATTTACACATTATTCGCAGTTTCCATTTCAATGCCGGAAACGATGGCAAAGTAAACCGGCTGTTTACCGACCCCAAAGAACAGAAAAAATTCTACAAATTGTGGGAAACGTTATCGGATTCTTTGAAATCGTTCCCCGAGTCGATGGTTGCCTACGAATTGTTGAACGAACCAGATGCTCCCACTCCCGAAGATTGGAACAAACTTGTAGCCGGTGGCATAAAAACTATTCGCGCTCGCGAGCCGGAACGGGTAATTTTTGTTGGCTCAAATAAGTGGCAAATTACATCGACTTTCCCCGATTTGAAAGTTCCGAAAGGCGATAAAAATATTATTTTGAGTTTTCACTCCTACGAACCTCTGCTGTTTACGCATTTTCGCGCCGATTGGACTGAATTTAAAGATTTCAATGATTCGGTTTCGTACCCCACAATAATTACCCAAGAAGTTTTCGACCGCAATACGCACTTTACCCAAGGGAATTCGCCGGAATTTTTCAAAGAAGCCTTGCAAACATTCAGTCCCGAAAAATATGAAAAAATGTTTCAACCGGCAATTATAAAAGCACGGGAATTGGGTTTGCAATTATATTGTGGCGAATTTGGCGCACTGCCCACCACGCAACGTGAGCACCGGTTACAATATTATAAAGATATAATTGAGGCGTTCAACAAAAATAACATTGCTTATGCTGCATGGGATTACAAAGGCAATTTCGGTATACGTGAGTGGGACACCGGAACGCAACAAAATGGTGCGCTTGATAGTGAACTTTCGAATATTTTGACAGGAAAGAAATAATTTAGAACGCAAACTAATTATTAATTATGTGTACAAAATTCCCGCTACCATGATTCATGGGATGTCCCTCAACGTTTGTTTCCCATGTTACTTTTTGTCCGGCGTGCAAACCTTCAATAATTTTCGTGTCGGTCGTGTCGCTTGGTGAAACGTACAAAGTAAATTTTCCGTTTGGTGCAGGTAAATTAGTTGTAAACACGCACGAATCGGGAAGATTTGCTTGATTTGAGCCGGTAATTGAATACTTAAATAAAACTGTGCCGGTGTTGTCGGCAACTACGGTACCTTTTGTTTTTTTCTCGGTTTCGGTTTTGTTGCACGATATTAGTGAAAAACAAAGAACAAAAGCCACTACAATAGCTAAAATTCCGATAAAGGCATCGCCTACTCTGTGTTGTTGAATACTTCCCATGACTGTAAATTTTTATGTGTGTATTGTGTTAAATTTGATAATGCAATAATACACTATTTGCTATTGCAATACACTCAAATAGCTGCTGCTATTTGTCATAAAAAAGTATGATTGTTGTTTTTACAAAAAAGGGATTGCTACTTTTGCTTGGTTTTATTGTATTCTGTGGTAATGACAAAATAATAGTTTTCCGGTTTCGTCGTGCAAGTGCATTCCGTTGCCTTCACAGTAGCGAAACATTTTGCAATCGGCACATACACCTGTTTTTGCCCATGCTCTGTTACGGAAAGGTTGAAAACGATTTTGCCATACGTCCCAGAAATTGTCTTGGTAAATATTTCCTTGATTGAAATTAAAACGAATGCTCGGACAAGCAGAAATTGCGCCGTCGGCAAGCACCGAACCAACGTTTATACCGGCTTGACAAGTATAAAAATGGTCTCGAACTTCCATTTCGTAATTACCTAAAAATCCCTCGCAACCATAGCTAAGGTGTATTTTTCCTTCTTTTCGAGTTTCTTGAATAAAATTAAGCACTGCCGTAAAATCTTCGTTTGAAAGTTGAAATTCAGGGTATTGAGCAGCTCGTCCAACGGGGAAAATAGTAAAAATACGCCAATTTTTCACGCCGATAGAAATCAAAAAATCTCGAAATTCGGCAAGCTGCGCAAAGTTTTTTTGATTGACACAAGTTACAATATCCCATACAAGTTCCTTTTCTTCAATCAACATTTTTACTGCATTCAAGGCTTTTTCGTAGCTGTTGGGATTTCCTCGCAACCAATTATGCGCCTCTTCAAATCCGTCTAAGCTAATTGTAATTGAGTGCATACCCGATGCCAAAAGCGAATCTAACCGTTTGCGTGAGAGCAACATACCATTTGAAACAATTCCCCACGGAAACCCACGGCGATAGAGTTCCAAACCGCACTGTTCAAGGTCGGGACGCATCAATGCCTCGCCGCCTGTGAAAATTATAAATGTTTTGTTAGGATTTACGTGAGGGGTAATTTCATCAATCACACGAAAAAAATCTTGTGCCGGCATATCGGGTTTTTCTGCAAAAACACGACAATCGCTACCACAGTGCAGGCACGAAAGATTGCAACGCAAGGTACATTCCCAAAACAATGTTTTCAGTTCGTGAAGTTCAGTATTATTTTTACGTAACCGGCGAAAAATTTCGAGTCCAATCCGTTTGCGGAGCGAAGGTTTTTTGTTCATAGATTATTCGTTTACCGATTTGTCTTCGCTCAATTCAATATCTTTTTGCAGAGTAAATTCGCCTTCATACCAACCGCTACCTCTCTTAGTTTTTACAGCATTTTTCCAATCAATAAAAATAGTATCGGCAGTAAAATAACCGCCATTTTCTACGCCATCTAAATCATAAACATACAAAGAATCTATATTGTCATAAATTCCGGGGAAAGCGTACGGTTGTAATTGAAAATTACCATTTTCATCGGTATATGTTGGTAATTGAGAATTGTATTCAGTTTGTGGAACACCATATTCAACATCTATACGAGGAGCTTTAAATCCAACAAATATTCCTTTGATTGGTTTTTTATCGGCTTTGTTTGTTACTTTTCCTTTCAAAATATAGGTAGCTTCCGGTGTGCCGTATTCACACGGTGCTGAACAATTTGAAAAACCTAACAACCCCAACAATGCTGCCAAAATAGCATTGAAAGTTTTTAAAGTGAAATGATTAAATTTTTTCATCGGCGTTTTCTATTAATTCTACATCAACGTTTTTAGTTTCAAATTGAGCGGCAGGCGTGCCATATTCTGGAACAGGCGACGGCGCACCATATTTATAAGTAGGCTCACAATTTGAAAACCCAAACAATGTGAGCAAAGCAAACAAAATCGCATTCGCAACTTTTTTGTAATGTAATTGTATTGTTTTCATAGTATTGTGATATTTACTTGCACAAATGTACTATTAAATTCTCACAAAGACACAAAGAATACAAAGTTTTTTAACTAAAAATTTGTTCACTAAAATTTACAATTTACAATTTACAATTTGTAATTATTTCGTATTTTTACGCCGAATTAAAAAATCAACACAGAATGATATATTTTTTTGAAAGCGTTCAAAGCAAAGTGATTGCCGTAGATTTTTCGGGCAATTTAGACAAACAAACACAGGAAAAATTGGAATGGCTTTTTAGCGGAGCAAAACTCGTAAATGCCAACGAAATAAGCGGACAATTTATAGGGCCACGTAAGGAAATGATTACGCCGTGGAGTACCAATGCGGTGGAAATTACGCAAAATATGGGTATTCAGGGGATTGCGAGGATTGAAGAGTACAGCCCCCTAAATCCCCCTCAGGGGGGACTTCAAGAGCTGCAAAGCAGCTCTTACTCCTCCCCTGAGGGGAGGTTGGGTGGGGCTTCTGTGGGGGGGCTGTTCGACCCAATGCTACAACGTAAATACGAAAATCTTACCCAAGAAATTTTCGCAATCCACCACACCCCCGACCCAATTGAATATATTGAAAATATAGACGAATACAACAAACAGGAAGGTTTGGCTTTGAACGCCGATGAAGTTGCGTATTTGAACGAACTTTCTGCAAAACTCGGCAGAAAATTAACCGACAGTGAAATTTTCGGATTTTCGCAAGTAAATTCGGAGCACTGCCGTCATAAAATTTTCAACGGTATGTTTGTGATTGATGGACAGGAAAAACCGTATTCATTATTTAAACTTATTCGTCAAACTACCGAGGCAAATCCAAATCGAGTAATTTCGGCATACAAAGATAATTGTGCATTTATCGACGCATCGAAAATCGAAATGTTTGTGCCCGAATCGCACAATAAATCCGATTATTTTACCATAAAAGATTTTGATTCGGTAATTTCGATAAAAGCCGAAACGCATAATTTCCCTACTACCGTAGAACCTTTTAACGGTGCGGCAACCGGCTCAGGCGGCGAAATTCGCGACCGTATTGCAGGCGGAAAAGCTGCTTTCCCGATTGCAGGAACTGCCGTGTATATGACTTCTTATACTCGTTTGGACAATCCAAACCGTTTGTGGGAAAATGCTACGCAGGCTCGTCCGTGGTTGTATCAAACGCCAAAAGATATTTTGATAAAAGCATCGAACGGCGCAAGCGATTTTGGTAATAAATTCGGGCAACCGCTTATTTGCGGTAGCGTTCTTACCTTTGAGCATTTTGAAAACGATAAAAAATACGGTTTCGACAAAGTAATAATGTTGGCAGGCGGTATTGGTTTTGCCAAAAAAATCGACAGCCTGAAAGACGACCCGCAAGTGGGCGACAATGTGGTGCTTTTGGGCGGCGATAATTACCGTATTGGTATGGGCGGCGGCGCAGTTTCTTCCGTTGCCACAGGCGAATTTAACAACGCAATAGAATTGAACGCCGTGCAGCGAAGTAACCCCGAAATGCAAAAACGCGCCTACAATGCCATTCGCGCTTTGGGCGAAATGGACAAAAATCCTGTGGTTTCGATTCACGACCACGGCGCAGGCGGACATTTGAATTGTCTTTCGGAATTGGTGGAAAGCACCGGCGGAACCATTAACATTGACGCTCTGCCGATTGGCGACCCAACGCTTTCGGCAAAAGAAATTGTGGGCAACGAATCGCAAGAGCGTATGGGACTTGTGTTGCGCACCGAAGATATTGCGCTGTTGCAAGAAATTGCCGAGCGTGAACGTGCGCCAATGTACGTGATTGGAAAAACCACCGGCACGCACCAATTTACCTTTATAAATAATAAAAACGGCGAAAAACCAATTGACCTCAAACTTGAAGATATGTTTGGCAATCCGCCGAAAACCATTATGAACGACTCTACGCTTGCGCAAAATTTCAAAACTGTAGAAACGCAACAAGCTGAAATTGAAAATTATTTAAACCAAGTGTTACAATTGGAATCGGTAAGTTGTAAAGATTATTTGACAAACAAAGTTGACCGTTCGGTAACGGGGCGCATTGCTACGCAACAATGTTGCGGCGAATTGCAATTGCCACTTAACAACTGTGGTGTGGTAGCGCTTGATTTTCAAGGCGAACGGGGAATTGCAACAGCACTCGGACACGCTCCGGCGGCGGCAATGATTTCGGCTGCAAATGGGTCAATTTTGGCAATTGCCGAATCGCTTACTAATATTGTATTTACGCCAATTCAAGACGGTTTGCAAGGAATTTCTTTGAGCGCAAACTGGATGTGGCCCTGCAAAAATGCAGGCGAAGATGCTCGCCTCTACGAAGCTGTGGAAGCCGCAAGCGATTTTGCAAAAGCGTTGAAAATCAACATTCCAACGGGAAAAGATTCGCTTTCGATGACACAAAAATACCGCGATGGCGATGTGGTGTATTCGCCCGGAACGGTTATTATTACTTCGGTTGGCGAAGTTTCCGATATTAAAAAAACGGTTGAGCCGGTTGTAAAACCAATTGACGATACAATTATAATATATGTAGATTTCGGAAAATCGGGCGAAGAATTGGGCGGCTCGGCGTTGGCGCAGGTGTTGAATGTACTTGGCACAAAAACACCAAGTGTGAGCGACCCTCGTTATTTTTCAAAAACATTTGCCACAATTCAACAATTGGTTTCCGAAGGTAAAATCTATGCCGGACACGACGTTTCGAGTGGCGGTTTATTGACTTGCCTTGCCGAAATGTGTTTTGCAAATACCACCGGCGGCTTGAAACTTTCAATCAAAGATTTCAAAAACGACGATGCCGTTGCGGTGTTGTTCAACGAAAATCCTGCGCTTGTAATTCAAATTGATAAAGCGACTTTACAAGAACTTGACAAACAAGAAATTTCATACAAAGTGTTAGGCGGAGTGCAAACCACACACGAACTAACAATAGAAACCAAAATCGAAACGTTGAATTTCTCAATCGACGATTTGCGCACCACGTGGTACACTACTTCCTACTTGCTCGATTGCGAACAAAGCGGCGAAGAAAAAGCATTGGAACGTTTTGAAAATCATGCACAAACGCCGTTGAAATATAGCTTCCCGAAAAACTTTACAGGAAAAATTTCCGACTATAATCTTAATTTGCACCGCAAAACAAAATCAGGCGTAAAAGCCGCAATTATTCGCGAAAAAGGCAGCAACGGCGACCGTGAAATGGCGTGGAGCTTGTATGCCGCAGGTTTTGATGTAAAAGACGTGCACATGACCGACCTTATTAGCGGACGTGAAACTTTGGAAGATATACAAATGATTGTATTCGTAGGCGGTTTCTCAAATTCCGACGTGTTAGGCTCGGCAAAAGGTTGGGCAGGCGCATTTTTGTACAACGAAAAGGCAAAACAGGCATTAGATAATTTCTACGCTCGCCCCGATACTATGAGTTTGGGCGTGTGCAACGGTTGTCAATTGATGATAGAATTGGGGCTTGTAAATAGCAATCACGCTGAAAAACCCCGTATGGAACACAACGATTCACATAAATTTGAATCGAATTTTGTGGGCGTTGCCGTTCAACCAAGCACAAGCATTATGCTTAAATCGCTTGAAAACAGCGCACTCGGAATATGGATTGCGCATGGCGAAGGTAAATTCAAGTTGCCGTACGATAAATCAAAATATCAGATTGCAATGACTTACGCTTACGCAAGTTACCCTGCAAATCCAAACGGTTCGGATTACAACGTGGCGGGAATTTCGTCGGACGATGGTCGCCATTTGGTAATGATGCCGCATTTGGAGCGTTCTCTCTATCCTTGGAATTGGGCGCATTACGATGCTAATCGTGGTGATGATGAAATTTCGCCTTGGATTGAGGCTTTTGTGAATGCGCGAAAATGGATTGAGGGGCTGGTAAAGAAATCTTGATGTCGCAAATTGCGATTTCAAGTTGGAATAAACACCCTAAAAAAATTACTTACAATGGAATTACTGCCAATAAAAAATTTGATATACGAAATTCGAGGTTACAAAGTAATGTTGGACTTTGACCTTGCCGAAATGTACGAAGTTGAAACAAAACGTTTGAAAGAACAAGTTCGACGCAATATTGAACGCTTTCCCAATGATTTTATGTTTCAACTAACTAAAAATGAGTGGAATGAACTGGTCGCAAATTGCGACCAGTTGCCTAAAAATATAAAACACAGCTATATTCTTCCGTCTGCATTTACCCAAGAAGGAGTAGCAATGTTGTCGGGTGTTTTGCATTCGCCTATTGCAATAGATGCCAACATACGTATTATGCGAGCCTTTGTAGCAGTGCGCCAATTCGTTCAAAACTCGCCTATTGATAAAACAAGCGAACTCGAACGTGAAGTAAAAGAATTAAAACAATACATAGAAGAAGTTTTTACCGATTACAACGATATAAACGAAGATACTCGTGTGCAACTCGAACAAATAAATACTGCACTCGCCGAAATGCAGGTACAAAACCGTTTACCTGCTAAACCCCGCCGTAGAATTGGCTTTTTTACCGAAGAACAACGGAAGAATAAGGAAGATATGATTGAATGAAAAACAAAATAGAAATATACAATGACAACAAAAATCAAAATAATAACAATGGGGATTGCAGGTGCTTTATTGGGAATTTTCTCTTGCTTCGGACAATCAAAATCAAAACCCTCTTTTCAGGAACAGTTTGAAATTTTCACAGAATTAGGTTTTACCTTAAATCAAGGTGTTGATACGTCTGACATTAATCGTTGGGAAGGCGGCTACAAAGAATTTGAGGAACTGCCGTTTAGTTTGATGTATCAAACACTCGGATTGACAATAGAAGAAGAACCTTGGACTCCAATTACCAATAAATGTTGGGATTTTGACCTTGAAGCAATTGAAGACCACGGTGATTACATTGACATAATGAAAAATATTTCAAGAATTACAAATGGAGAACTTATATTTGAAAACCTTGAAGATTATGTTGATATTGAGGAAGGAAAAGCGTGGATTTCATTTACGTGTCAAGGCGACAAATATAAATGGAATTTAAAAGTTGATAATGATTGGGCGGACGGAAGTTTATTTGATAAAGTCCAAGAATTGGCTGAAAAATACAGAACAAAAGGACGATTTACCTATTTTAATACAGGAGGACAAAATTTCGTTCTCGGTTATCACACAAAAGAAGAACTTGAAATAATTAAAGCAAAAACACGGCTCAACATAGTGTGGCTGAAAGCAAAAGGACAGATTTATTAATACAATCGAGTTTGATTTAGGCTTTGCCTAAAAAACAGAAAAAACAATGATTATTGAAATCGTTGCTTTTTTATTTTGCTCTTTGGGTCTTTTATAAAAATATATTGAGTTTTTTAATTATTATAAAGCAATTATTATAAGACAATAATTATAAAGTAATAATTGCACGACACAAAATGCAAATGCAGCAAAGAGAAAAATATTGATTATTTACTTTTATATGCAAAAATTCCACGAAAAAGATTTGTAATTAAAAATAATTTGTAAATTTGCCGTCCAATTTATTGGGATAATAAAGTTTAAGTAAACAAAACAAAGTCAAGAAGTGGATACTTTAAGTTATAAAACAAAGTCGGCTAACAAAGCTACCGTACAAAAAGAGTGGTTCGTTGTAGATGCAACAGACCAAGTAGTAGGACGTTTGAGTTCTCAAATTGCGAAAATTATTCGTGGTAAACACAAATCATCATTCACTCCGCACGTAGATTGCGGCGACCGTGTGATAGTAATAAACGCTGAGAAAGCGAAATTTACCGGCAAAAAAATGAGCGATAAACAATACCTTCGCCACACCGGTTACCCCGGCGGACAAAGATTTGAAACTCCCGAAAGTTTATTGGTAAAAGCACCTGCACGCATTATTGAACACGCCGTGAAAGGTATGTTGCCAAAAACAATTTTAGGTCGTCAATGTATGAAAAATTTATTTGTATATGCCGGTCCCGTTCACAATCAAGAAGCTCAACAACCAAAAGAATTAAAATTTTAAATTGACGTATGGAAGTAATTAACGCCTTAGGAAGAAGAAAAGCAGCCGTTGCCCGCATTTATGTAAAAGAAGGTAAAGGTAGCATTACCATTAATAAAAAAGAATTACAAACGTATTTCCCCGAAGCTCGTCTTCAATACATTGTAAACCAACCTTTACAAGCAACTGAAAAAGCAGGTGCTTTCGACATCAATGTAAATTTATGTGGAGGCGGATTTAAAGGTCAAGCCGAAGCGTTGCGTTTAGCAATTGCCCGCGCATTGGTTAAGTTCGACGAAGAAAATAAAGCGGTACTTCGCAAAAACGGTTTCTTAACTCGCGACCAGCGCGAAGTTGAGCGTAAAAAACCGGGTCAGAAAAAAGCTCGCAAGAGATTTCAATTTAGTAAACGTTAATATTATAGTAATAACCCTATTCTAATTAGAGCGTTGTTTATACTCTAAACGTCTGAGACTACAAAACAATTATTAATTGTTAATTGAATTGTGCTACTCAGGGGTTGCTCCTAATTGAATGAAAACAACAAAAACAAAATGGCAAGAACAGAATTTAATGAACTGTTAGAAGCAGGTGCTCACTTCGGACACTTAAAAAGAAAATGGCACCCCGGTATGGCTCCATATATTTTTATGGAAAAAAACGGAATCCACATCATTGACTTACACAAAACTATTGCAAAAATAGACGAATCGGCAGAAGCGCTTAAAAAAATAGCTCGCTCGGGTCGTAAAGTTTTATTTGTGGCTACGAAAAAACAAGCAAAAGAAGTAGTTGCTACAAAAGTACAGGAAATAGGTATGCCGTACATTACCGAGCGTTGGAGCGGAGGTATGCTTACAAACTTCCCTACGATTCGCAAAGCCGTGAAAAAAATGTCGTCAATCGACCGCATGGAAACTGACGGTTTGACTGCATCACTTTCAAAACGTGAAAAATTACAAATTTCTCGCCAACGTGAAAAATTAGAAAAAAACCTCGGTAGCATCGTGAGTTTAACTCGCCTTCCTGCTGCGTTGTTCGTGGTGGACGTAGTGCGTGAGCACATTGCCGTAAAAGAGGCAAAACGTTTGAATATTCCTGTTTTCGCAATTGTTGATACCAACGCAAATCCCGATATGGTTGATTTCGCAATTCCCGGAAACGATGACGCATCGAAATCAATTGAAGTGATTTTAAGCAAAATTTGCGGAGCAATCAATGAAGGTCTTACTGAACGTAAAGTTGAGAAAGAAAAAGAAGTAAGCGCAAGCGACAAAGCAGAGAAAGAAGATGTTTCGGCAGGCTCAGCAACCGATGCTGCTGCTCCTAAAAAAACAAGTGCACGTAAACCAAGAACAATAAAAGAATAAAAATTATGACACAGATAAGTGCTACAGAAGTTGCAAAATTACGTAAAATTACCGGTGCCGGTATGATGGACTGCAAACAAGCGTTGACAGAAAGCAATGGCGATTTTGACGGTGCAATTGAATATTTAAGAAAAAAAGGACAAAAAATAGCTGCAAAACGTGAAGACCGCGATGCAAAAGAAGGTTGTGTACTTTCGGGAGTTTCTGCCGACGGAAAAGCAGCAAGTATTGTAGTAGTAAGTTGCGAAACCGACTTTGTTGCAAAAAATGAAGATTTTATTGCCTTCACACAATCGGTATTGAACGTGGCGTTGACAGAAAAACCAGCCGATGCAGAGGCTCTTAAAGCAATGAAAATAGGTAATGATACTATTGCCGAATTGATTACCGACCAAATGGGTAAAATTGGCGAAAAAATTGAATTGGGCTATTACGAATGTATTGCTGCCGAACAATGTTTTGCATATATACACACAGGAAATAAACTTGCAACTGTTGTAGGTTTTAACCAAACCGGCGTTGATGCACAAGTAGGCAAAGACGTTGCAATGCAAGTTGCTGCTATGAATCCTGTTTCGGTGAGCAAAGACGACTGTCCTGCCGAAATTATTGCAAAAGAAATCGAAATAGGCAAAGAGCAAGCTATCAACGAAGGTAAACCAGCTGAAATGGCTGAGAAAATTGCAATCGGTAAATTGAACAAATTCTACAAAGAATCAACATTGTTGATGCAAGATTTTGTGAAAGATTCAAAAATCACTATCGAACAGTATTTGCAAGCACAAAATAAAGGGCTTACCGTTACTGCGTTTAGACGTTTTGGATTGTCGAACTAAGACAAAAAAATGCAACAAAATAAAAAAAAGGGAGTTTTATTGTTAAACTCTCTTTTTTTTTACTATTTTAGCAAGCAAATTTGAAAGCTATGTTAAAATATAAACGAATTTTATTAAAATTAAGTGGCGAATCTTTACAGGGTAAAGAAGGTCATGGAATAGACCCAACAGTATTAAACACGTACGCACTGCAAATAAAAGATGCAGTAGAATTGGGCGCCGAAATAGGAATTGTTATTGGCGGCGGAAACATTTATCGAGGTTTGAAAGGTGCAAGTCAAGGTTACGATAGAGTGAAAGGCGATTATATGGGAATGTTGGCAACGGTAATCAATGCCCTTGCTTTGCAGTCGGCGCTTGAATGTATCGGCGTGCGTTCGCGAGTTATGACAGCCATTGCAATGGAACCTATTGGCGAAGCATATTCTAAAATTAGAATGGAGCATAGTCTTTCTCAAAAAGAGGTAATTATATTTGCAGCCGGCACCGGTAATCCATTCTTTACAACCGATACCGCTGCTGCGCTCCGTGCCATAGAAATGGGTGCCGACGTGCTGCTCAAAGGTACTCGTGTTGATGGAATTTACACGACAGACCCCGAAAAAGATTCATCGGCAGTAAAATATGACAAACTTACTTTTCAAGAGGCTTACGAGAAAAAATTGCAAATTATGGATTTGACTTCGTTTACCATGTGCAATGAAAATAAACTTCCCATTATTGTATTCAATATAAATAAAGCTGATAATTTGCAACAAATTGTACTCGGCGGAAAAGTGGGAACGATTGTGAAACCATAAATAGACACAAGACCAATAGACTTTTAGATACAAGACAGTAATATATCTTAAAGTCTTTTGTCTAATGGTCTTTTGTCTAAAAGTCTAATATCTAAAACTCAATACTATGAAAAAATCAGTCCTTATTTTAGCAGCAATTGCACTATGTTTAAGTGCATGTAAAAAGAAAGAAGTTCCGGAAGGACACATGGAGCATCAAGGGGTGTTTTACCCTAATCCGGTACCGGTGCCGTTTGATTCCGGCGATGGAAAAATTACCTACATTGAGGTGCTTGGCGCAAATTTGCAGGCAAATGCCACTCCCAGTGGCGGCGCATTGTATAGCGGAAAAACCGAAGGAGGTGTGTCTAACGGCATACGGTATTGTTATAATAATTTAGATAGGAATTGCGATAAATACGGCTCATTGTATTCAATGGAAACTGCGTTGAACGCTAATTGGGGAACGCTGCTGAAAAATGCGGAAGCAAACATGAACGATAAAAATAACAACGGCGTGTGGGATTTTATTGATGAAATTTCCAATCCTTCGTATATCAACGATTTAAGTCTGTCGAAATCGGCTGCTGCTGCAAAAGAATTTATGACTTTGCTTACCGAAGCAACCAAACCCAATACACCGGCACCATCGGTACAAGGAGTTATGCAAGAGGCTATTAATAGAGTAATAGCCGAGGCATTGCAGGAGGTATTGGCGGAAAACGATACTTATGTTGATGTAACACGTATTCAAGAAGTGATAAATCGAAAAGTTGAATCTGTTATTATTTATTCAGCTATTGAATACGATTGGTCAACCAACAAGCAATTAGATGCAATAGCAACTAAGGTTGCAACCAGTGTAGCCAATGCGGTGAGTGCGCAAATTGCGAATGAGGCTTTGGCACAAATGAAAAAAGAAGCAGCAAGCAGCAATAATGTACAAGGTTTGTGTCCAGATGGTTTTCACGTACCGAGTGATTTTGATTGGATGATATTTGAAATGGCTCTTGGCATGCCGGCTATTGATGCCATGCAATCGGGAATTGAAGTAACCAACAGAGGTGCCAAAGATAAAGTAGTTGAAAAAATGGTAAGCACACATGGCTTTGCATACGGCGGTTATATGACGGCGGAAAATGAGCTTTTTACAAGCAATAACGAAGCAGGAGTTTTCATATCGTCAAGCGTAGGCGTTGACGAAAATGGCTATTATATGTGGGTTCGCCAAATCGCCAAAAAATACACGGGCGTGGTGCGTTACAAGCATTATGAGTTGTCGGGATTGAGTATTCGGTGTTTTAAGAATTAAGAAGCCCCTCCCGACCTCCCCTCAAGGGGAGGAGCAAAGAAATAGAAAAATCGTAAACCAGAGTTGATGAAAGTAAATCACGACTTCAAAAAGTCCCCCTTGAGGGGGATTAGGGGGCTATGTTACCAATAAAAGAATGGGCGCAAGAAGACCGTCCGCGAGAAAAATTTTTGCTCAAAGGTATTGGTGCTTTGTCGAATGCCGAATTGATAGCAATTTTACTTGCTACCGGTAGCCGTGAAGAATCGGCGGTTGATATTGCAAAACGAATTTTACATCAGGCAAATAATAATCTTGCCGAATTTTCGGAGTTTTCGATTGCCGATTTGAAAAAAATAAAAGGCATAGGCGAAGCAAAAGCAATAACACTGCTTGCTGCAATAGAATTAGGTCGCCGTCGAAATGCTGCCGAAGCAGAGCAACTGCCCGCAATACGAGCAAGTAAGCATATTTTCGACCGTATGCACCCACTGTTAGCCGACTTAAAACACGAAGAATTTCATGTATTGTACCTTAACCGGGCACATCAATTAATAGCAAGCAAACGTTTGAGCACCGGTGGCACAGCCGGAACGATAGTTGATGTAAAATTAATAGGCAAGTATGCTATGGAATATCTTGCATCGGTATTGGTTTTGGTGCATAATCACCCGTCGGGCGCAGTGCAGCCGAGCGAAGAAGATAAAGCAATTACGCAAAAAATAAAACAGATAGCAAGTTTTGTTGATTGCACGCTTATAGACCACGTAATTGTTGCTAAAAATGATTATTTCAGTTTTGCTGACGAGAATATGTTGTAGTTAATAGTTAAATCCGCCTATTTAACAAAAGAAGAATAGAAAAAATATAAACAAATAATTTACAATTAATAATTAATAATTAATAATTAATATGTATTTTTGCCCTCTGTTTTTATTCAGGTACAATATATTATGATACAAATAACTTTTCCCGATAATAGCATAAAAGAATTTGAAAAAGGAAGTACTCCGTTGCAAATAGCCGAAAGTATTAGTCCGCAATTGGCTCGTGATATTGTTGCTGCTACGGTTAATTCCGAGGCTTGGGACGTTACCCGTCCGATTACTGAAAACGCTACACTTCAATTGCACAAATTCGATAACAAAGAGGGCAAACACGCATTTTGGCATTCATCGGCTCACCTTATGGCAGAGGCGTTGCAAGAATTGTATCCGGATATAAAATTCGGAATTGGTCCGGCTATTGAAAATGGTTTTTACTACGATGTTGATGCCGGCGACCGTGTGATTGCTGAAAAAGATTTGGTGGCAATTGAAAATAAAATGCTTGAACTTGCTCGCGCGAAACAAGAATTTGAACGCAAAGATGTGAGCAAACAAGAGGCTTTGGATTATTTTTCAGCGAAAGATGAAATATATAAAGTTGAGTTAATCAACGATTTGGAAGACGGAACGATTACTTACTATACACAAGGTAATTTTACCGATTTGTGTCGAGGTCCGCATTTGGCAAATACCGAAGTTATAAAAGCGGTAAAATTGCTCAACATTGCCGGCGCTTACTGGCGTGGCGACGAAAAACGCAAACAATTAACTCGTATTTATGGTATTTCGTTCCCAAAAAAGAAAATGCTCGACGAATATTTGGAATTGCTTGAACAGGCAAAATTGCGCGACCACCGGAAAATAGGCAAAGAAATGGAATTGTTTATGTTCTCGCAACGAGTTGGTCAAGGTTTGCCAATGTGGTTGCCCAAAGGTACACTTTTACGTGAGCGTTTGGAGCAGTTTTTGAAAAACGTGCAACGCAAACACGGCTATCAGCAAGTAATGACACCGCACATTGGGCAAAAGGAACTCTATGTAACTTCGGGGCATTATGCAAAATACGGCAAAGATTCATTTCAACCGATTCATACACCGGCAGAGGGCGAAGAATTTTTGTTGAAACCTATGAATTGTCCGCATCACTGCGAAATTTATAAATTTAAACCACGTTCATACAAAGATTTGCCTTTGCGTTTGGCTGAATTTGGAACAGTGTATCGCTACGAACAAAGCGGCGAATTGCACGGATTAACTCGTGTGCGGGGATTTACACAAGACGATGCGCACATTTTCTGTACACCCGAACAATTGAAAGAGGAATTTTGCAAGGTAATTGATATTATTTTCCACATTTTCAAAGCATTAGATTTCAAAGAATTTGAAGCGCAAGTTTCGTTGCGTGATAAATCGAACACCGAAAAATATATAGGTAGCGATGAAAATTGGGAAAAAGCTGAACGAGCAATTATTGAGGCTGCAGCCGAAAAAGGTTTAGAAACCGTAGTAGAATACGGCGAAGCAGCATTTTACGGTCCAAAATTGGACTTTATGATAAAAGATGCAATCGGTCGCCGTTGGCAGTTGGGAACTATTCAAGTAGATTACAATTTGCCCGAACGATTTGATTTAGAGTATGTTGGCGCTGATGACCAACGTCATCGCCCGGTAATGATACACCGTGCGCCTTTTGGTTCAATGGAACGATTTGTGGCAGTTTTGATAGAACACACCGGCGGGAAATTCCCGTTGTGGCTCACTCCCGAACAGGCAGTTGTGATACCTGTGAGTGAAAAATATAACGATTATGCAAAAAAAGTTTTGAATTTACTAAATAATTCCGATATTCGCACCCTCGTAGATGAACGAAACGAAAAAGTGGGTAAAAAGATACGCGACAACGAGTTGAAACGTATTCCATACCTTATAATTGTTGGCGAAAACGAAGCAAACGATGGAACAATTTCGGTGCGTAAACAAGGCGAAGGCGATAAAGGCGTGATGAAAACGGAAGATTTTATAGCGCAATTTTCGCAAGAAGTACAAGAAATGATGAATGTATAACAACAAAAACCAATATAAAAGTCCAATATGGCAGATGATTTAGCAAAAAATTTTAGAACAAATCAAGGTATTCGTGCCCGTGAGGTGCGATTGGTGGGCGAAAACGTACCGCAAGGCGTGTTTTCAATAACCGAAGCATTGCGCATAGCCGACGAAAAAGAATTAGACCTTGTAGAAGTTTCGCCCAATGCAGACCCGCCTGTGTGCCGGGTGGTTGATTTTCAGAAATTCTTGTACGACCAAAAAAAGAAACAAAAAGAAATAAAAGCAAAATCGGTAAAAGTTGTGGTTAAAGAGGTACGTTTCGGACCAAATACCGACGAACACGACTACCAGTTTAAGTTGAAACACGCTCAAAAATTTATTGAGGAAGGTGCAAAAATAAAAGCATACGTGTTTTTCAAGGGACGTTCGATTTTGTATAAAGAACAAGGCGAACAGGTGTTGAAACGATTTATTACCGACTTGGAAGATGTTGCAAAAGTTGACCAAGAACCTCGTTTGGAAGGAAAACGTATGATAATTATGTTGAGCCCGATACCGAAAAAGAAATAATGCTTCGACTACGCTCAGCAACCGCACTTCGACAAGCTCAGCGACCGAAATAAAAAAAGAAATTCAAAATAATGTTTAACTATAAAAAGTGAATTAAAATGCCTAAAATGAAAACTAATTCCAGCGCGAAAAAACGTTTTACGATTACCGGCTCTGGAAAAATCAAGCGAAAAAAAGCGTTTAAACGTCACATTTTAACAAAGAAAGAGACCAAACAAAAACGTAATCTTGGTCATGCTGCAATTGTTGATGCGTCCGACGTGAAAAATGTGAAACACATGCTTGTAATGTAATTGAGAAATTACAAAAAAATCAGTAAAAAAAGTTATAAACACAATGACCGAGCCCACTAAGAATTGACACGAAGTTAATCGCTCATCATTAAAAAACAGTTAGAAATTATGCCAAGAGCAGTAAACAACGTGGCGTCGAGAGCACGCCGAAAAAAAATCATGAAACAGACCAAAGGATACTTTGGCGACAGAAAAAATGTGTACACAGTTGCAAAAAATGCCTTAGAAAAAGGTTTATTGTATGCGTACCGCGACCGTAAAAACAAAAAACGTAATTTCCGTGCACTTTGGATTCAACGTATCAACGCCGAAGTTCGCAAATATGGAATGAATTATTCTCAATTTATGGGAGCAGTGATAAAAGCTGACATAAAATTAAATAGAAAAGTACTTGCCGACTTAGCCATGAACCACCAAGATACGTTCAAAGCTATTGTGATGGCGGTTAAAAAATAGAAAATCCAATTTATAGGAAAAGAGCGAAGAAAATTTTCTTCGCTCTTTTTTTGCAAAATATTATTCGCCATAGCACCCCTAAATCCCCTAAAGGGGACTTTTGCTCAGTGCAAGTGCTGTTGTTCGGGTCTATTTCGTTGTCCGCAAAGCCCCCTTTAGGGGGTTGGGGGGTATTCCTCCTCAAAAAAATCAACCTCGCCGGTGTGAATATTATAATACGCTCCCACAATTTGTATTTCGTCCGCAATCTCCATTTCATGTAAAATCGAACTTTCTTTGCGAATTTTTTCGACCATCAATTGTACATGGAGTTTGCTTACGGCATCGGTAAATGCCTCGTTTTGTGTTGAAATTTCGCCGTCGAAATTAGTTTGCACTTGCAATACCGCCGGCTGAATTTTTGAAAGCATTTGTGTAACATTGCCCATAGTTATATTGGCAATTGCCGATTTTATGGCGTAGCAACCACCGTGCCCGAGCACCAGCACCAATTTTGCTCCCGATATTTTGCAGGCAAATTCCATACTTCCCAGCACGTCGTCGTTCACAACATTGCCGGCAACCCGCAACACAAACACATCGCCAATTGCCCGGTGAAACACATCTTCAACCGGAATGCGGGCATCTAAGCACGACAATATAACCGCTTGGGGAAATACGCCAAAAGCCGCATTTTGAATGAGTTCCGAATTGTTGCGCACCGTAAGTTGGTTGTGCACAAATTCACGATTGCCTCGTTTTAAAATTTCAATTACTTGCGCCGGAGTAAGGCGGCATTGTTCTTCTTTTGATAATAGTCGGTGCATGGTTGAATAACTGAATAATTGAATAACGGAGTAACTGAATTTATTTCTGCGAAAATAACAAAATTTGTGGAGAATAATTGGTTTTTGATTTTCAATGTTTTATTTTTGTGGAATTACTAATCATAAAATTTTATATCATGAAAAAATCAACAATTTTAACAACAATCGTAGCCATCGCCGCAAGCGTAGTATTTGTAGCATGTAACAAATCCGGCGACCCCGACACTTTTATATCGAAAGATGTATTGAGCGGCTATGCGCAAAAAGGTCCTTTTATTAGTGGCTCTTCGGTAACAATTTCGGAATTAAACCCTAAATTGAGCCAAACCGGTAAAACCTTTTCTACTACAATTGCCAACAATAGCGGTAATTTTGAAAAACGTGATATTGAAGCAGTTTTACGCTATGTGGAACTGAAAGTTGACGGCTATTATTTCAATGAAGTATTGGGCGAAACGTCTTCGGGAGCATTAACATTGTATGCTTTAGCCGATATTAAAGATGCCAATTCGGTAAACGTAAACGTGCTTACTCATTTAGAAAAACCTCGTGTGGAATATTTGGTAAAACAAGGGAAAAATTTTGCCGCAGCAAAACAACAAGCACAACGTGAAGTGCTTGCCATATTTGGTTTTGAAAATTCTGAAAATTCTTCGGAAACATTGGATTTAACCAATAATGCAGCCTTATTGGCAATTTCTTGTATTTTGCAAGGCTATTTAAGCACCGGCGATATGATGAATTTAATGGCAAACATTAGTGCCGATATTAAAGAAGACGGTACTTTGGACAATTCAGCATTAGGCGAAAAATTGACTAATAATGCCTACGCTGTTTCTCTTGCTTTGGCAGACATTCGCAGTAATATAACTGCCAAATACGCCGAGTTGGGTAGCAATGTAACCATACCCGATTTTGAAAGTTATGTATTGTCATTTGTAAGCAATGGAACGTATTCGCCAACATCTCTTATAAAATATCCGGCAAACACTTCGTATGGCAACAATATATTGTCAAATGCTGTTACTTCCGTAAACGATAGCGGTATTTACAGTATGGCTGCCGATGTTCCGAAAGGAATGAGTTTGAAAATTGTATTAAAAGGTGGAATATGGTATTATGAGGCACTACCTTCCGGTCCAATCAATTGGAGTATAACTCAATATGACTTCAGCAATCGACGCCAGGAATTTACTGTAACAGAAAACGGAAAGCCTTGTGATTTGAAATTTATCATACATAGCAGTGAAAATACTCAGCCATATATTACAATTGAATATTATGAAAACGGAGCTTCTACGCCAACAAAAGTTAAAAATCTGCTTATAGAAGGTTATAATTCTGTACCAATTGATAATGATACATTAAGATAAGAAAGACAAATTATTCATTTCTTTAATCCCTCAAATAAAATTGTAAAATTCGTTTGAGGGATTATTTTTGTATGCATTCTAAACTCTAATCCCTATACTCTAAACTCTATTCACTAAACCTACCCCGCCCAACTTTCCCTATCCAAACTACGATACTGAATAGCTTCGGAAATGTGGTGTGCTTCAATGTTTTCGCTACCGTCCAAATCGGCAATGGTGCGCGAAACTTTTATAATTCTATCGTAGGCGCGCGCCGAAAGACCGAGTTTTTCCATAGCCTGTTTCAAAATGCTTGAACATTCGCTATTGAGTTCGCAGTAAGTTTGCAGCATTTTTGTGTCCATTTGCGCATTGCAGTAAATTGCGGAATTTTCAAAACGCTGCTGTTGCACTTCGCGCCCACGAATAATTCTCTCACGAATTTCGGCGCTTGTTTCGGCAGTTTTTTTGCGTGTGAGTTCTTCAAACGGCACGGGAATTACCTCAATATGAATATCTATGCGGTCGAGCAGGGGACCTGAAATACGGTTTAAATATTTTTGCACCACACCGCTGCTGCACACGCAATCTTTTTCGGGGTGGTTGTAGTAACCGCACGGGCACGGGTTCATCGAAGCTATGAGCATAAAACTTGCGGGGTAATCAACGCTAAACCGCGCACGTGAAATATTGATTTTTCTATCTTCCAACGGTTGGCGCATTACTTCGAGCACGGTGCGTTTAAATTCGGGCAATTCGTCTAAAAAAAGTACGCCATTGTGCGCAAGCGAAATTTCGCCCGGCTGCGGAAACGAACCGCCGCCAACCAAAGCAACATCGCTCACGGTGTGGTGCGGCGAACGAAATGGTCGTTGTGTCATCAACGAAACTTGCGTGCCCAATTTGCCTGCTACTGAGTGAATTTTGGTAGTTTCCAAAGCCTCGTGCAGTGTGAGCGGCGGCAGAATTGAGGCTATTCGTTTAGCAAGCATGGTTTTTCCTGCTCCGGGAGGACCTATCATTATAATATTGTGTCCACCGGCAGCGGCAATTTCGAGCGCGCGTTTCACATTTTCCTGCCCTTTTACATCGGCAAAATCAAATTGCGATTCGTTTATATGATTGAAAAATTCTTCACGAGTGTTCACAACCGTTTTTTCCAATTGTGCTGTGCCGTTGAAAAAATCAATCACTTCACGCATGCTTTCCACGCCGTACACGTCTAAATTATTGACCACAGCAGCTTCGCGGGCATTTTCTTTGGGCAAAATAAAACCGGTAAAACCATGTTTGCGAGCCTCGATAGCCATAGAAAGCGCGCCTTTTATGCTGTGCACGCCGCCGTCGAGCGACAGTTCGCCCATTATCAAGTATTTATCAATATTTTCGTAACGCATTTGTTCCGATGCTGCCATAACTCCCATGGCAATGGTTAAATCGTAAGCCGTGCCTTCTTTGCGAATATCGGCAGGTGCCATATTGATAGTAATTTTTTTACCGGGCAGTTTATAGCCCACGCTTCGCAACGCCGATTCTATGCGCTGCTGACTTTCTTTTACGGCATTGTCGGGCAAACCGACGATAAAAAAATTGAACCCCGTTACAACATCGGTTTCTACGGTTATTATGCGAGCGTCTATGCCATTTACGGCGCCGCCAAATGCTTTTACGAGCATATTTTTTAGTGATTAAAAAGCCCCTCCCCAACCCTCCCCTCAAGGGAGGGAGCTTGGAACTGTGGTTATTTATTAATTCTTGTGTCTAAAAGTCTCATATCTAAAATTCCTGTTCTATACGTTGAATAAGAGTGTGAATGATTTTTATGTGAATTTCCTGTATTCTATCGGCATAGCCTTGGTGCGGCACACAAATAGAATAATCGGCTTTTCCGAGCAATTCGCCGCCCGATTTTCCGGTAAGTGCAATTGTGATAACACCATGATTTTTAGCTTCTTCTATCGCTCGCAGTATATTTTGTGAATTGCCCGATGTGCTGATTGCCAGCAAAATATCACCTGGTTTTGCTACGGCTTGAATGAAACGGGCGAACACTTCGTCGTAACCAAAATCATTGGCAACGCACGAAATAAACGATGAATCGGAAATTGCAATAGCAGGCAAACCTTTGCGGGTTTCTCGAAATCTGCCGGTTAATTCTTCGGCAAAGTGCATGGCGTCGGTCATGGAGCCGCCGTTGCCGCAACTGTAAATGCAATGTCCGGTGCGTATTGCCGCAATCATACATTGGGCAATTTCCTCCAAATCGTTGTAAATATTGGGAATTGCCATAAAATTGCACAACACGCTGTGTGCTTCGGAGAATTCTTTTTCAAATATGGTCATATATTAGGGGTTAGGATTGTAATGTGCCAATTAAATAATATGCCAATGTGCCAATAAAGTAATGTGGCAATTACATATTTTTTATCTGTATCTAATTTTTTAATTGACATATTGTAAATTGTCTTATTATCTCATTGTCGTATTGGCATATTATTTTTTCTGTAATTCCACCCGTTCCACTCTACGCATTCCTTTTATTTTTTGCAATTTTACCATTAAATTGTTCAAATGCGATAAATCAACTACATACAAGTCGAGTGTTCCTTGAAATATATCTTCTATTGATTCAATTTGCACATTGCGTATGTTTATATTCAATTGTTCGCTAATTACGTTCGCTATATCTCTCAGGACGCCAATGCGGTCTTTCCCGTCTAAGCGAATACTTACCAAAAAGGCATTGGAGTGTGAATTTTTCCAGCGCACTTCGTAGGCTTTGTGCAATAGTTGCAATTCAATAGCTTGCGGACAAGTGCTTTTGTGCAACACAAAATTCATGTCGGGTTTAAATGCAATCACGCTATCGCCGGGGATTGGGTGGCAACATTGAGCTATGGTGTAATCGGAATTATTGCTGTGCAAAATTTGTATGGTATCGTCGGGCTCTTGTTTTTCGGTTTTTTCTTCTTTTGAAAAAATTTGCGGTTTCAAAAACCGGATAATTTTATTTGTCCGTTTTCGTGTGGCACATTCTATAATTTGTGCTTCCGAAAAGATACCTTGTGCAATTTTTTCGTAAAGGTCGTCTTTGTCAATACAATCCAATCCTTTAAGTAATTTTTCGTAAACGGTATCTGTTTCCTGTAATTTTTTGTTGTGTAATATGGTTTTCAACATTTTTTGCCCTTGCGCCACAAGTCGTTTTTGTTCCGATTTGAATACTTGTTTAAGCGCTTTACGAGCTTTTGTTGTGGTAATTATGTTCAGCCACTCTTTTTGCGGTCGTTGCGTTTTCGAAGTTAGGATTTCAATTTGGTCGCCGCTTTGAATTTTATAATCCAAACTTACGGTTTTGGTTTTATTTATTTTTGCTCCAATGGCATGATTGCCGATTTCTCTGTGCACTTCGTAAGCAAAATCAAGCACTGTGGCGTTGGTCGGGAAACGATGCATAGCGCCTTGGGGCGTGAATGCAAACAAATCGTTGGAAAGCAAATTGAGTTTAAAATCGTCGAGAAACGAAAGCGAATCGGAGTCGGGGCTCGACAAACTACTGCGCACACGCTCCATCCACACTTCGAGTTGGCTTTTCTCGTACCCATCTAATTTTTTATATTTCCAGTGAGCGGCATAGCCTCGTTCGGCAATATCGTTCATGCGCTCGGTGCGAATTTGCACTTCTACCCAATTGCCGTCGGGACCCATTACTGTGGTGTGCAAGGCTTCATAGCCATTGTCTTTTGGTGTTGCAATCCAATCACGCAAACGCTGAGGATTGGGTGTATATTTATCGGTTATAACCGAATATACTTTCCAACACATTGCTTTTTCGTCTTCGTGTGCTACATCGGTCAAAACTATTCGCACAGCAAACACATCGTACACGTGTTCAAACGGCACATTTTGTTCTCGCATTTTATTCCAAATCGAAGTTATTGATTTCGAACGACTTGAAATATTGTATTTTATATTTTCTTGTTCAAGAGTGAACATTATGGGCAAACAAAAACGATTGAGATAGTGCACTCGTTTTTTTTCGCTATTTTTCAATTTTTTTGAAATATCGTTGAAAATAGACGGTTGTAAGTATTTAAGGCATAAGTCTTCCAACTCCATTTTTATATTGTAAAATCCCAACCTGTGAGCCAATGGAACAAATAAGTTTAAAGTTTCATCGGCTATGCGCACTTGTTTATCGTGCGGCATGGAATCGAGCGTGCGCATATTGTGCAGGCGGTCGGCAATTTTGAGTAAAATCACACGTACATCGTCGGCTATGGTAAGAATTATTTTTTTAAAATTCTCAGCCTGACCGGCTTGCGTTTTCAGTGCATCTCTAATTTTGGTAAGTCCGTCAATAATGTGCGCTATTTTTCCGCCAAACATATCGGCAATGTCTTCAAGAGAAAGGTCGGTATCTTCCACCACATCGTGCAGCAGTGCGCAAATTACCGCAGTTGCACCAAGTCCAATTTCGCTCGACGCTATTTTGGCAACTTCTATGGGATGCAAAATATACGGCTCGCCCGATTTGCGCCGGCTGCCATTATGAGCCCAATTGGCAATATCAAACGCTTTGCGCACAAGCACTTCGGTCTCTTTATTTTGCGTACATTTAGGACAACTTTCGAGTATATTCTCAAATTCTTTCTCTATATTATCTTTTTCTTCTTGCGAAAATTCTGCCATAATCGTTCTGTTTACATCACAGCAAATATAGATTTTTTTTGTTTACGAGAACAATTACTTTGTAAATTTCCCCAAAAAACTACCAAAAACAAAATCCTTTTATTATCTTTGTACTAATTTCAAAAGCATATTCTTTATCAGTCAAACGATGCTATTGAATTGGAAGTGTTGATTGAAAATGAAATGGTATGGTTGTCGCTTGGGCAAATGACAATGCTCTTTAATAGAGATAAATCTGTGATTTCGAGACACATACGAAACGTTTGTAAAGAGGAAGAATTAGATAGATGGGCAACTGTTGCAAATTTTGCAACAGTTCAAAATGAAAACGGAAGATTGGTTGAACGCCAAATTGAATATTACAGGAAAAAAACTTTTTGCTTTCAATAAAATGGAAATGACAACAAGCGAATTATTGAAAAATATTTTCTGATTAACACACTAACGATTTAAAAAATAGTACATTTGCTCAATTATAAAACCACTAAAACCCACCCGCCTATGAAAAGAATAGCGTAATAATACGCACGTTTTAAGAATTTTATGGAAAATAATATTGATGTTTTTGGGGAAACATTGCAAAAAATTCTTGTGGGGAGGAAATTGATGTATCAAATTAAGTAAGAATTTAATCATTCAGTTTGTTGTAATTTCAAAAATAATACTACCTTTGTGGCGTTGAATTTGTAACACTTTTATCATATTTGTGTAACAAAAAACTTTTATAAATAAGATGCAAAGTATTGATACACAAATAGAAAAGAAGATAAAGCAAAACAAACGAGGAAAAATATTTTTCGGTGAAGATTTTGCGAAATTCGGTTCGCCCGATGCAATCCGTGTGGCACTGCACAGAATGGTAAAAAAGGGTTTGCTCACTCGTGTTGCTTTTGGTATTTACTATTACCCAAAGCACGATACGGAATTACACGGCTATGTTTTCAAAGATACTCCAAGCATTGAGGAAATTGCCCGCGCAATCGCAAAACGCGATAAATGCCGCATTGTTCCAACGGCTTCGCACGCACTGAATATGCTTGGACTTTCTACACAAGTACCTATGAATGTGGTATATATTACCGATGGCGCGCCTCGAAGAATTAAGGTTGGCAAAGGGCGCGGCATACTGTTCAAACACACTTCCGACTTGAAACGCCTGTCGTATAAATCTCAAAAATTAATGCTTATTGTTTCCGCATTGCGCGAAATTGGCGAAGGCAGAATGACAGACGAAGAAAAAGAAATCATAAAAAAACATTTTTCAACCGTTTCAAAAAAAGAATTTGAAACAGATATAAAATTAATTCCTGTTTGGATTAGAAAACTTTTATTGTCGTTATGAAATATTTGCAATTAAACCGCGAGCAACAACTGTTGCTTTTGGACGAAACACATAAGAAAACCAACCTTTTAGAAGTTATCATTGAAAAAGACGAATGGGTTACTGCCGTACTTCGCGCCTTGTTTTCATTGCCTTACGCCGAACATTTGCTGTTCAAAGGCGGCACTTCGCTGAGCAAATGTTGGAATCTGATAGAGCGATTTTCGGAAGATGTTGATATTGCGATAAACCGTGAATTGTTGGGTTTTTCAGGCGAATTGTCGAACAATCAAATCCGCAACAAATTACGCAAAACTTCCTATTTATTCATAAAGGAAAAATTAGCGCCGGATTTAGCCGAACAAATGGAAATTCAAGGAATAAACTCCGAATTATTTTCTGTGAATGTCGAATTTTCGGAAGATAGTACCAAAGACCCTGTAATAGTGGAAGTTGCCTATAATTCAATAATTGAAGGACTTACCTATATAGCCCCTGTTGTAAAACTTGAAATTGGCTGCCGTTCAATGCGTGAGCCGTTTGAACAGGTTACAATACAGTCGCTTATTGACGAAACTTTCCAAAATACAGCATTATCGAGCAAATCGTTTGAAGTAAATGCCGTAGTGCCGCAACGCACGTTTATTGAAAAATTGTGCCTTTTACAGGAAGAATTTGCAAAACCGCAGGCACTTGTACGCGCTAACCGAATGAGCCGCCATTTATACGACATTGTAAAAATGGCAGATTCACACATTGCAGACAAAGCATTTGCAGACAAACATTTATGGACTTCGGTAGTTGAACACAGGCAGAAGTTTGTCAAAATGAAAGACTTTGATTACAACCTGCTTAAACCCGAAAATATCAGTATAATTCCCCCCGATTTTATTATTTCAGAGTGGCAACAGGATTACGAAACAATGCGCGAAACAATGATTTATGGCAATTCGCTATCATTCAACAAATTGATAGACAAGATAAAGCACCTTAACGAGAAAATAAACAGGATTGATTGGTAAGTTTTTATTTCTCCAATCTCCCCCAATGGCATTTGGGTATTTATACTTCGGAATTTACAAATCCTCTAACAAACTTTTAAATACCCACACAAAACAAAAAATAACAGCCCAAACAAAATATTCCCGAAGTAATAATTGTTATTATCAAAATATTACTCTACTTTTGTAGGAGTTATTCATACAAAAAATATGCACAATTTTTACCCCAATATCAATACACACAAACTTGGTAGTAAGCTAACTATCAACGCTTTGCGCTATATAAACGGGGGGGGGTAAATCGCTCATTATCAGCGAATTACACAATTCGTCATAATTCCT
This sequence comes from Bacteroidota bacterium, assembly GCA_009786075.1. GTDB lineage: Bacteria > Bacteroidota > Bacteroidia > Bacteroidales > UBA1715 > WQTX01. The sequence continues at coordinate 53,905 of WQTX01000006.1, forward strand.
CATAACAAAAAAATCCTTTACCGGAAACGAATGTTCGTTTTCTGTAAAGGATTTTTTATTGTCCGCCCCTACAAAAAAATCAACCGAATAAACTTTTCCAAAGTTCTAAAACTTTGGAAAAGTTATACAACAAAATAAAAAAAACTCAATAATTTCTTTTAAATCCAATTCAACATGAAACCAAAAAAACTACTCACAATCGCACTATTCGCCCTGCTCGCAGCGACGCAGGCATGGGCGCAACCAATCTGGAACGGCACCACAGCCACCAACTGGACAGGCTCCGGCAACTCCGAAGCCGACCCCTATCTGATTACCACCGCCGAACAATTAGCGGGGCTTGCAGCACAAACCAAAGCCGGAAACACCTTTAAAGGCAAGTTTATTAAACTTGCCAACGATATTTGGCTAAACGCGCCCAATACGCCTCGCGACGACCGCAACGAATGGCAACCGATAGGCGACTTTGAATATGTTGATGCGGGCGTAAAAAACGAGAAAGGGGAACTGGAATATGTTGTAGGAACAATGTTTAGCGGCACATTCGACGGTGGCGGACACACCATTTACGGTGTGTCTAATAACGACAGTATTCCCGATAACAGCGATTGGTACGATTGGGGAAACTGGTACTTTGGTGCGACATTGAATTTTGAAGGTTTTTGTAGCGGATTTTTCGGACGCATAAACAGCGATGCAACTATTCAGAATCTTAACCTCAAAGATGTAAATATAACAGGTTGTTACGATGTTGCCGGATTGGTTGCCACGAACAATGGTACAATACGCAACTGTAGCGTTGTGGGAGGTGTGGTAACGACAAGCACCGATGGTAGTGCAGGGGACGGAATTGCAGGAATAAATAACGGAACAATAGACAACTGCTTTGCCGATGTAGAAACAATAGGTTGGCGAGTTAGCGGATTTGTTGGGAACAACGAAGAAAATGGCACAATAACCAATAGTTCGGCAGCGGGCAATGCGTTTAATTGGTCTGAAAAATCTAACATTATTTCCGGTTTTGTCTGCGTTAACGCCGGGTTTATCAACAACTGCTACTCTACGGGAAACGTAACGAATAATGCAGGTAATACAAATGCCGTTGGCGCAGGATTTGTAGGAGTAAATCAAGAAACAGCTATCATTACCAACAGTTACAGCACAGGAAACGTAAGTGGTGCTATGGACGGCGTCTACAGCTTCGGCGGCGGTTTTGTAGCTGAGAATCGCGGCTATATTGCCAACTGTTACGCTCTGGGTGATGTAAGTGCTAATTGCAGGGGATTTGCGTGGACAAATTCACATTATACCACAGATTGGTCGCTAACCGGCAACACGAATGCAACAATTATTAACTGTTTTTATGCCGGTAATTCCCTTACTATGAATGGATTTACCAACCGCAGCGGTATTTTAATCAACAATTATTTCGATGTTAAAAAAAGCGGATTTGATGTTGAAGACGGCGGTGAGCCGCGCACAACCGAATATATGCAATCGCAGGCATTTGTCGATACGCTTAATATGTTTTCGGCGTTGTTCGGATTGAATACTTGGGTACACACACCCGGCGAATACCCAAAACCAAGCGGAACGGTTGCAACCAACCTGAGCGATTATCTGAAAGGCGGCGCTGGAACAGAAAGCAACCCCTATTTAATTGAAACAAAAGAACAGCTTAGCAATTTTGCCACGTATGTAAATAAAGGGCATTGGTTTAACGATGAATACATACAAATGACAGCCGATATTGCTTGGAGTAACACGCCACGCGAAGAATGGGGTGCAAACCCGCCACCTTCGTTTAAACCCATAGGACACCGATTTACCAAAGCCTACACGGGCACTTCTTCTATAAGTGTAGTTTCCAAACCATTTTGTGGTACATTCAACGGCAGCGGTCATACAATCAGTAATTTGCGCATCAATAGTAATACCGATAATCAAGGATTATTCGGTTATGTGCATTATGGCGTTATCAAAAACCTCAACATAGAGGGAGCGTATGTAAGAGGCAATTTGAACGTTGGCATACTTGCCGGTATGGTTGACCAAGGAACTATTGATAATTGCCACTCCACCGGAGAGGTTTTAGGTGCTGTGTTACCAAGCAGTACTCCAATAGGCGGATTGGTTGGAGCATTTGACGTTTCGCAACTTCGTTTATTTGCCCCAAAAGAAAATTTCCAACATACTATAAAAAACTGTTACTCTACGGCAGAAGTAAAAAATGTTACTTCCGGCGCGATTGCAGGCGGAGGATTGCTTGGTGGGGCTTCGGCAACCGCCTCTATCGAGAACTGTTATGCAATGGGAGGATTACATTTAATAGGCATTAGTCAGGCTTATCAAAAAAACACTTACACCACCACCACTACCAAGCCAACCAATTTCTATTCAGATAGATTTAGCAATGTTTTTTATCAAAGCAATGATGCTCCTATTGACAAAGAAGAACGAAAACCACGAACAAAGGAGTATATGCAAAGCAAATCGTTTGTAAACGAATTGAATTACCCTGCCGCCGTGAATAACGCCACAGAAGAATGGAAATACCTGTATTGGCAATATAACGAAAACGATTATCCTACATTTACCGCCATTCTTCCGCCAACTGTTACGGTAACATTCGTGAGCAATGGCGGTAGCGAAGTCGTGGCGCAACCGGTGCTTGCCGGCAGCCACCCAATTGCGCCGCCTGCGCCCACACTCAACGGCTTTACTCTTGCCGGCTGGTACACCGATGAAGCATTGGAAAACCTGTTTACATTCGGCACTGATGTAATTGACAACAATATAACGCTTTATGCCAAATGGGCGCCAAACTTTGCTCCCGACATAACGTGGTACACCGAAAATACGCATCTGAACGAATTTACCATATATACAGTGGAGCAACTCGCAGGCTTGGCGGCTCTTGTAAACGGTACTACATCGTGGGGAGTATTCGATTTTAAGGGAAAAACGGTAAATTTGGGCAACGATATTGCCATAAACGATACCACAAATTGGCAACAGTGGGGCATTAATCTCACGGCACAGTCGTGGACGCCAATAGGTGTAAATTATATGCAAGGATTTGAAGGAACATTCAACGGCAAGGGGTACACGGTAAGTGGCGTGTATATCAACAGTTACAATGGCACTAATTTGGGATTGTTTGGTTCTATTGGTGTCAATGGGGTAATAAAAAATCTTGGCGTTGTTGCGTCGTATGTGAGGGGAAGTACTGAACTTGGAATTTTAGCAGGACGAATTGATGGAGGCACAATAACCAATTGTTACGCTGTGGGAAATGTGGTTTCAACAAAACTTGTTTCAAGTTATATGTCTGACAGTAATGCCGGTGTATTAGTAGGCACAGCATTTAATGCAAAAATAGACAACTGTTATGCTATGGGAAGAGTAGAAGGAGGTCGCTACATTGGTGGATTAGTTGGAAACACTCCCACTACCGGTGTTACTACAATAACCAATTGCTACGCAGTAGTAGCAGTAACAGGCAAATCAGATGTCGGCGGATTAAAAGGCTACCCCAATGCAACTACGGCTATACCCAACTCCTACTACGACAGCCAAATAAGCACCCTAACCACCACAAACGCCTCAGCCAAAGCAACACTCTCAATGAAACAAATAGCAACTTTTGCAGGTTGGGATTTCAACACAATTTGGGGCAGAAACGACAACATCAACGGCGGTTACCCATATTTACGTATGGGCAAAACCGAGCCGAACGATGCCGATAAAACGGTTACCATTACATTTAACAGCAACGGCGGCAGCGCAGTTTCGCCCGCTTCAACGGTGGTAACCATTGGGCAAAAACTAAGCAAACCGGCAAATCCTACACGCGCAGGATTGGAATTTGCAGGCTGGTTTTCCAATAAAGAACTGACCCAAGCGGTAGATTTCAGCGCCGATATTACATACGAAAAAGACACCACGCTCTATGCCGGTTGGCTTATTACTCTTATCAACACCACTTTCGCCACCGAAGAATCGGTAAGCAACTGGGGGCTTAAAGGCGTAACTTGGAACAGCAGTACAAAATTGAGCTTTATCATCAGTGGGGCAACCGCCCAGGTGATGCCCCTGCTGCCTCAAAATAAAACGAATTTGAGCGTGGAACTTACAACCGTAAACGGCGCTTACTTAACCATGCAGACCTCGCCCGATAACGTTGATTATGCCGATTACGGCAAAGTTACCGCCAACAATGCAACTTCCACAGCTACCATTGCACTGCCCGACAGCACGCGCTACATTGCATTCACATCAACCGGAACTAACACTCCGCGATTGACCGCCTTGAAAGTAAAATGGATTCTCGGCAGCGAAGACCCGTTTACCACCGTAACCTTCGACGGCAACGGCGGCTTGAACAAAAGCGATGGCACTCCTTACGCACAGCAGGTAACGGTTGTAACGGGTATGCCGGTACAATTGCCTGCCGTTCTGCCTGTGAAACCCGGCGAGATAATCGAAGGCTGGTATTTTGATACCGAATTGACCAAGCCGTACAGTTCCAAAACAGAGATTTTGGGCGCAACCACCATTTATGCAAAATGGAAATCGGGCTACATGGACGTAACATTCGAGAGCAACGGCGGCAGCGCTGTTGCACCAAAAAGCGTATTTATGGGCGAAAAGGTAACTGCGCCTGCAAATCCTACCCGCGCGGGTTACGTTTTTGTACGCTGGTGTACGGACGAAGGGCTGACCACCGCATTTAATTTTACCGCCACAGTAATTACCGAACCTGTTACACTCTATGCGGCGTGGAACGTGAGCTATTATGTAAGCATAAATTCGCAGGCAGAAGTAAGCAATTGGACGCTCGGCGACGGCGTAACATATAGCAACGGACAGCTGAATTTTACAAAAAGCGGGGCGTATATTGACCTTCCTGTGCTTCCTGCTTTAAGAAAAGGCATCACTATTACCATTACCGGAACATCGTACAATTATCTTTCGGTAGAGACGTCGGCAATTGGCGGCGTAGGTATGTATACTAATCAAGGCGCATTTACCACCGCCACCAAAAACCTGCCCGACAATACCCGTTATATACGAATTACTGCAACTTCCGCAATTTCCATTGCTTTAACTTCCATAAGAATATCGTGGCTGAACGACAGCGAAAACCCCGTAGCCACCGTAACATTTGAAACCAACGGCGGCAACGCAATTGCTCAGCGAGGCGCCATAAAGGGCATGACTTATGCACCGCCTGCACCCACAAAAACGGGGCATACGTTCAACGGCTGGTATTTGGACGAAGCGCTTGAAACCGGATTTTCAAACACTGTCATTATTCAGGACGACGCTTTTACGCTCTACGCAAAATGGACGCCGGAACTGCGCAAGGTAACATTTAACGCCAACAGCGGAACAGCCGTAGCACCAATTGACACCGATTACGGCACGCCAATAACCGAACCGGAAGAACCTACGCGAGCTAATTATATATTCCGTGGCTGGTACACCGACAATACAACCTTCCTAAAACCCTTTGATTTTGCAACGCCAATAACCGCCAACATAACGCTTTACGCGAAATGGGAGGCTCTGCTTTCGGTAGTGTTCAACACCGGCACCGGCGGAACGGTTATTCCCACACAGTGGGTAGAAACAGGCGCAACCGTGCCACAACCCGAAGACCCCGAAAGAGCGGGCTACCTATTTAAAGGTTGGGTTACAACATCGGGCGGCTCGGTGGAATTTGATTTTGCCAACCCAATTACCGTAAGCAGAACAATTTATGCAAGCTGGGCAATACTTCGCACAGTTACTTTCAACACCGGCACCGGCGGCAGCGAAATTCCCACACAATATGTAGAAAACGGCACACCGGCGCAACGACCGGAAGAAGACCCAACAAGAGCAAACTTTGTATTTAAAGGCTGGGTAACAACTTCGGGCGGAACAACAGCATTTAACTTTGCCAACCCAATTACCGCAAACACAACGGTGTATGCACGCTGGGCAGCAGCCTACGCAATCAGTTGGAGTGTAAACGACGAAATTGTTCAATCGGAATTTGTAGAGCAGGGCGTAATACCCACATTCAACGGCGAAACGCCCGAAAAAGAAGCCACAGCGCAATACAGCTACACGTTCACAGGTTGGTCGCCTGCAATTACAGCAGCCACCGCCGCGCGCACCTACACGGCACAATTCAGTCAAACACTCCGTTCGTACGATGTAATTTTCAACAGCAACGGCGGCAGCAACGTAGCAAAACAAACCGTAACCTACGGAAACAAAGCCACCACCCCAACTGCTCCTACAAAAGCCGACAGCACATTCGTAGCTTGGTATTCCAACAAAGAACTAACCACAGCGTTTAATTTCACAACCACAATCACAGGCGAAATTACGCTTTACGCCAAATGGGAGTGCGCCCACGATTTTAGCGTTCCCAACATGACGCTTGCCGCCACTTGTACCCTAAAAGGCGCAGGCTATTACACCTGTTCTTTCTGTGGAGCCACCGGCAGTAATTACGAAATTCCGGCAACGGGACACTCGTTTGGCGCATGGGCTATAACCACAGCAACTACCTGCCAAGCCAAAGGCACAGAAACAAGAACATGCAGCACATGCGGCGCAACCGAAACACGCGACATTCCACAATTGGCGCACACATTCGGCAATTGGGCTGTAACCACCGCCGCCACTTGCTCGGCAGCAGGCGAAGAAACACGCACCTGCTCAATTTGCAGCAAAGTTGAAACGCGCCCGATTGCACAATTGCCACACACTTTCGGCAATTGGACTGTAACCACTGCCGCCACTTGCGAAGCAAAAGGCACGGAAACAAGAACATGCAGCCAATGCAGCGCAACCGAAACCCAAGATATTCCCCAATTAACCGAAGGTTGCTGCGTGGGAATTGACGAAATTTCGGCAAACGAAATTATTGTGTACCCAAATCCTACGAAAGGGCAATTGACGATTTCGGGCGTAGAGACGCAATGCATTGCGTCTCTACCACAAACCGTAGAAATTTACGATAACACCGGTCGATTGGTGGAAACGTTGCAGGAGACGCGGCACGCCACGTCTCTACATGGAAACGGATTAACAATCGACATTTCCCACCTGCCAACCGGCATTTATTTCATACAAATAAACGGCAAACGGGTGAAGGTTGTGAAAAAATAGAAATTATTGTATTTTCATTTTCATGCCCTAAGAGGTTGTTTAAATTTCATAAAAAAATAGTAAAACCTGATTTTTACCTGATTTTGTTACAAAACAACCTAAGTAACTAAAATGTAATTCTTCTCCTAACCTGATTACCTGATTTTTAATCAGGTAATCAGGTTTTTATGAGTGTATTTCACAGATTACTTAGGTTGTTTTTTGAGAAAAATTAGGTTTAGGTATAACACAGATAATCATTTTAAATTATAATTTTCATTTGTGCAAACAGAGGGCAAACCACCAAGAAAACGCAGGCTTTTAAAAAGTTATCAATAGTTTATTACGAATAAATTAGTGTGTTTACAAAAAAATATTGTGTATTTCTTTCACTTTTAAAAAAAACTATTGTATCATTGCAAATTAAACACACGTCATGAGAAAAATTTTTATACTTTTCTTGCTTTTTGCTGTCCCGTTTGCAACACATGCTCAGCGTATATTTAATCAACATAAATATGAGCTTGTGGGTGGTGTTGGTCCCACGTTTTTTCTTGGTGATTTAGGGGGAGGTCCGGGTTTGGGAAGGCACTCAATATTAGATTTAGACTTTTTGTCGACTCGTATAGGCGGCTCACTTGGTATGCGTTATCTTTTAGATAACCGTTTTTCAATCTATACAGCCCTTACTGCGGGTCTGATTAGCGGTAATGATGAATTTACCGACGAACCTTCCCGCAATCGCCGCGACCTTACTTTCCGCTCGCCGGTTTGGGACTTTACTGCTCGATTGGAATATAAAATCAATCAAGAAACCCGTGGACATATTTATTTGTTGAAAGGTGTACGCGGGCAAAAAGGGAACAAATTTATATGGCGTGTCAATGCCGGTGTGGGAGTATTTTATTTCAATCCAAAAGCAGAATTCGAAGGCAAATGGTATGAATTGCAACCATTGGGCACCGAAGGGCAAAATTTTATGGCTACTCGTAAACCGTATTCACGAGTGCAAATGTGTATTCCGGGTGGTATAGAAGTTTCGTATGCAGCAAGCCGTTATTGGACATGGTCGTTTGAAATTGGACCTCGGTTTACATTTACCGATTATATCGACGATGTGAGTACTTCGTATGTTAATCCCGATTTGGTGGCAGGTCATGCTCCCGATGGTTATCCGAAAGAAGCGGCTCGTTATTTTTCCAATCCAAAATATGATGAAACAGACCCCGATAGAAATAGGTGGCTCAACGAAAAACGAGGAAATTCTTTCAACAACGATATGTATATAGTATGTTTATTCAAAGTACACTACAAAATGAAAGAAACATCAACCGGCGCACCTAAATTTACTCGATAATCTCTTTGAATTTATTAAAAAAATACTATTTATGCACATATTTACGTTTTAAGAAAATTTAACCTTTATTTTTGCGAAAAAATAGAGAGAACACTACATAAATATGACGGTTTGCAATGTGCGTAAAAAAATAATTGTAATAGCAACTATGCTATTACTTATGCCGTGTGCTTATTCGCAATTAATTCAAAATCATGCCTTAGGCTTTATGGTGGGCACTTCGCAATATAATGGCGATGTGAATATGACAAAAGCCTACTACAAACCTTTTCTTTCGGCTACGCTTATGTATAAATTACGTTTCAATTATCATTACGTAGCACGATTTTCGTTTACCTACGGCGAATTGCAAGGGCGGGATTTGGATTTTCCGAACAATTATCAGCAAAATCGCAAATATTCTTTTTCGCGTAACAGTATTTATGAAGGTGCGGCACTGCTGGAATTTAATTTTTTGGAATTTGCCTACGATGAAAAAAAATACAGGAAATCGAAACGGGAAAATTTTTTTAGTCCCTACGTTGTTGGAGGAATTGCACTTTTTTATGCCGACCAATCGGAATTTTACGATATATTTGCAATTCCAATGGGATTTGGACTGAAATATAGGGCTTCACCACGTGTGGAATTCAATGTGGAGTGGACTTTCCGCAAAACATTTACCGATAATTTAGATTTGTTGAATTCACGAATTCCTGACTATGATTTGTATAAACAAGTGTGGTTTAAAGAAACAAACGATTGGTATTCCATCTTAGGATTTTCAGTGCTTTTTGCATTTAAACAGAAACAAAATAGTTGTACATTTTACAATAAAAAACCTTATGAGCGTTTTATTAAAAAAAACAAAGGAAATAGAAAAAAATAACCTGCCGGCACACATAGCCATCATAATGGACGGCAATGGACGATGGGCGAAAAAACGAGGCAACATTCGTTTGCTTGGTCATAAAAAAGGTGTTGATACGGTCAATGAAATTGTAACCGCAGCAGCGGAGCTCGGTATTCAGTATCTTACGCTCTATGCGTTTTCTACCGAAAACTGGAGCCGCCCCAAAGACGAAGTGTTTGGGTTGATGGATTTGTTGGTAACGGCATTGGAAAATAATTTAAAAAAAATACAACAAAACAATGTAGTTTTGCGTACTATTGGCGATTTAAATGCGCTTCCACCAAAAACACGAGCAAAATTGAGCGACGCCTGCGAAAACACAAAGAACAACACCGGCTTGAATTTGGTGCTGGCACTCAGTTACAGTGCGCGGTGGGAAATTACGAATATGGTAAAAAGTATAGCGCAAGATTGCATTGACGGTAAAATTTCTGTTGAAAATATAGATAATACCATAATAAATTCACATCTTTGCACTCGGGAAATTCCCGACCCCGAATTGTTGATTCGCACCAGCGGAGAATACCGGATTAGTAATTTTTTGTTGTGGCAAATAGCCTACACAGAATTATATTTTACCGAAACTCTGTGGCCCGATTTTACAAAAGAAGAATTTTTGAACGCTATTGCTGATTTTCAGAATAGGGAACGGAGATTTGGGAAAACGGGGGAGCAAGTTAGGAATTAGGGAATAGGAGACAAGGAATTAGGAAACAAGGAGTTAAAAATTGAGAATTGAAAAATAAAATTATCACATTATAAAAAAACTGGATTGCTTCGTTCCTCGCAATGACGTACAAA
>WQTX01000007.1 GCA_009786075.1 Bacteroidota bacterium
TTCGAGCCACATCACAGTTTCCACGTCCAAGTCGTTGGTAGGCTCGTCGAGCAGCAAATTGTCGGGCGAACCGAAAAGAGCCTGCGCAAGCATTACACGTACTTTTTCGTTACCACTTAATTCGTTCATTAATTTATAGTGTTTGTCCTCGGAAATTCCAAGTCCGCTCAGTAAATTTGCAGCATCGCTTTCGGCATTCCAGCCGTCCATTTCGGCAAATTTTTCTTCCAATTCGGCGGCTTTCACGCCATCGGCATCGGTAAAATCTTCTTTGGCGTAGAGCGCATTTTTTTCATTCATTATGCTCCACAATTCTTTGTAACCCATAAGCACGGTGTCGAGCACGGTATTTTCGTCAAATTCAAAGTGATTTTGTTTAAGCACGCTCATTCGTTCACCCGGCTCCAAACTCACAGTACCGCGAGTTGATTCAATTTCACCCGAAATAATTTTTAAAAATGTGGATTTACCGGCGCCGTTTGCACCAATCACGCCATAAATATTGCCGGGAATAAATTTGAGATTAACATCTTGAAACAATGTGCGTTTGCCAAATTGAATGGCTAAGTTTGAAACTGTAATCATATTTGCTTGTTTGTTTTTTAATTGAAACGGCAAAAATACATTTTTTTTAGTAAACAAGTTTATAGTTGACAAGTAAACGAGGGGAAATTTCAAGTAATCGCCCTAATAATTTACAATTAATAATTAATAATTAACAATTAAAATGTATTTTTGCCCAACAAATTTTTTCAAAAAAATTAAAAAAACAATACAAATGAAATTATTAGAAGGAAAAACAGCCGTTATTACCGGTGGTTCTCGTGGTATAGGAAAAGCAATTGCATTGGGTTACGCAGCGCAAGGTTGTAATGTGGCATTTACCGATTTGGTAATTGATGAAAATGCCGAAGCAACAGAAAAAGAACTTGCAGCATTTGGCGTAAAAGCAAAAGGCTATGCTTCGGACGCAAGTTCATTCACATCGTCGCAAGAAGTGATTGATGTAATTGTAAAAGATTTTGGCACCATTGATATTTTGGTAAACAATGCCGGAATTACCAAAGATACATTATTAATGCGTATGACCGAACAACAATGGGACGCTGTAATTACCGTAAACTTAAAATCGGCATTTAACCTTACAAAAGCCGTGCAACCGATTATGTTGAAAAACCGTGCAGGTGCAATTATCAACGTTAGCTCGGTTGTGGGAATTGGCGGCAATGCCGGACAAGCAAACTATGCAGCATCGAAAGCCGGTATGATTGGGTTCACCAAATCGGTAGCAAAAGAACTTGGTTCACGCAATATTCGTTGCAACGCCATAGCTCCCGGTTTCATTATGACCGAAATGACTGCAAAACTGTCAGAAAATGTAATCGAAGAATGGAACAAACGCATTCCGCTTAACCGTCCGGGCAAAGCCGAAGATGTGGCAAATGTGTGCGTATTCTTGGCTTCTGACCTTTCGAGCTATGTAACGGGACAAGTTATTCCGATTTGTGGTGGGCTTGAAATGTAATTTTAGGTACGAGGTTATAGGTATTAGATACAAGGTTATAGGTATTAGGAACCCCGAAGGGCTCAACGAAGTTAAACAAGGAGTTTCTAATATTTAAACTCTAAAAAAGGAGGCTGTCTCGTTTTTGAGACAGCCTCTTTTTAAATTATTTTTTAATCGTAAAAATCTCTATTCGTTTCAAAACTCTATTCCTGCGTTCGAGCGTCAAAAATTCTAACAACAAACATAATGCTGCCAAAATTGCAAATACATAATACCGTTCGTCGTATTCGCTGAATTGCTGCGCTGCAAAATCAACCGCTTCCATGTCTTGCAAGGCTTTGATTACGGGGGCAAATTCGGTATTGGAATACACGCCACCGCCGGCTTTGGCAATTTCTTGCAACATTTCTTCATTCAGGCGGGTTGTTACCGGTTTATTATTGCGGTCGGTTAAAAAACCCTGTTTTCCTTGCAGGGGAATTAACACTCCTTGCGTAGTTCCCATACCAATTGTGTGAACAACAATACCTTTTTCACGGGCAATTTCGGCGGCAGCCACGGCATTGTCTTCGTGATTTTCACCGTCGCTAATTACCACAATTGCCTTTGAACTCTGTTCGTCGACGGTAAACGATGAAATTCCTTTGCGAATAGCCTCGCCAATTGCCGTGCCTTGACGGGCTATATGCGTGGTGCGCACATTGCTCAAAAACATTTTTACCGAAGAAATATCGCTTGTCATAGGCACTTGCACAAAGGCATCGCCGGCAAAAATTATCAAACTTACTTTGTCGTTTTTCAATTGTTCAAGCAATCGTTGAGTCGATAATTTTGCACGCTCTAAACGGCTTGGTTTTATATCTTGCGCCAACATTGAATTTGATACATCGAGAGCCACAACCACCTCAATTCCACGAGCTTGTACCTCACTCGTTTTTATGCCAAATTGCGGACGGGCAAGCGTAAGCACCAAAAACACGTATGCCAGCGCAAGCAACGAAAATTTCACTATTTGCCGGAAGGGCGAATAATCGGGAACAATTGTAGCAAGCATGGTTTTGTCGGCAAACAGTGCGAGTTTCTTTTTTGTTTGCCAATGCTGATACACATACACAAGCACAAAGAGCGCAAGCCCACACAGAGCGTACAAATAATCGGGATTGGCAAATCTAAAATTTGTTTCGGTCATTATGGAAAACGTTTAAAAAGTGTTTGTTTTAGTATCATTTCAAGTGCCAACAAGCACAAAGCCCACAGAATGAACAGCGGAAATTCTTCATGTTTTGTCGTCATTTTGTAATCCTCTATTTTTGTTTTTTCGAGAGTATCAATTGTTTCATAAATTTTCTGCAATTCATTTTTATTTGTCGCTCTAAAATATTGACCACCTGTGAGTTTTGAAATTTCTGCGAGTTTTTCTTCGTCAATTTCTACACGAGCCATTATTGTACGCAGGGAATTTCCGCGTGCATCGAACACCGGAAACGGTGCCAAACCTCGTGTACCCACTCCTATGGTATACACTTTAATGCCGTATTTTTGCGCAAGTTCCGCAGCTGTCAAAGGTTCTATATCGCCGGTGTTGTTCACACCATCGGTAAGCAACACCACAATACGGCTTGCCGCTTTACTTTCTTTCAAACGGTTGATACTCAATCCAAGCCCCATTCCTATTGCCGTACCGTCTTCTATCATAAACGCTCGCAATTCCGAAAGTTGATTTAAAAGTGTGGCATGGTCGGTGGTTAATGGCGTTTGCGTAAAACTTTCGCCGCTAAATACCACCAACCCAATTCTATCGTGGGGACGGGAATTTATAAATTTCGCAGCAACTTCTTTTGCCGCCTCCAAGCGGTCGGGACGCAAATCCTGCGCCAGCATTGAACTCGAAACGTCTATTGCCAACACAATATCAATACCATACGTAGAAGATTTGGCAAAACTATCAAATGAAACCGGACGTGCCAAAGCGCAGATAATCAACGCAAAAACGCACATACGCAACACAAACGTTGAATGAGAAAAATATTGCAACAAACTCGGTTTGAGTGCTTTATAATCCTGTAAACTACTCATTCGCACGTGTGGAACGGATTGTGATTGTTTCCACACATACCATATTATAACAGGTACGAATAGCAGAGACAGCCAAAATATGTTGGGGTTTAGGTAGTTGTATGAAAAAAAATTAGGAAACATATTTTTTATTTTAATCTCTCAGTTTCTAATTATTGGTTTTTAATATTTTACCTGAATAAATAGCTTGTCCATTTTGCAACAAACGATACAAATACACTCCGTTTGGCAAATTCGCTACACTAATAGGACTGTCATTCATATTTGTTTTTTTCAAAACTTCTTTTCCTTGCATATCTATTAACTCTAACGTTAGAGATTGATGTTGCAAAGTTTCATCTAACACAATTAGTTGATTTGTCGCATCAAAATAAACTTTGTTATCTGATTGTAAAGGTGTTGCAACGCTCACAGAACTCGTTTTCTTGCCACTATAATCACAAATAATATCGAATGTACCGACACGAATGGTTAATTGTAGAAAAAGTGAATCTCCTTCTATTTTTCCTTTTCCTTGAAGAAAAACCCTATCTTCCCATATCATACCTCCTCCTTGAAGCGGTATAAATAAACTGTCATTCGATACAAATGCGTTAAAATAAAAGTCTGTTATAGATACATTAATCAGTAAATCAGATTCTGTACCCTCTTTTACAATAACATAGCATTCAATCGGGTCTGTTTCCGGCACACACGTTCTTTCTGTCTCGTATGTCCCTAAAATACGCTGCATATCTTGCGCACACAATGTTACTCCTGATAAAAGCAATATTACTAATAATGTTAAATTTTTCATATTTCCAATGTTTTTATTGTTATTATTCGCAACCGCTTGCTTCTATTTTAAATCCACCGCCCAACTCTATTTTTATTCCGTTAAGAATTACCCTATCTCCAGCTTCAAAAGTAACATTATCGCCACTTTTTACAACAACATTACCCGATGTTTGAATGCTGTTTGAGGCACTTGTTAAAGCTGGTAAATTAGAAGTGTTTGAATATGCAACATTGGCAGGGTTGGCAACGTTACAGAATCGAATATCGAAACTTAATGTGCCGTTAGAGTTTTCTTGTATATTTTTTATGTGAATATTTCCCAAATTACCATTAGAAAGAAAACAAGACGGATTCGTTGAATTACCAAATGTAGTTCTATTTGACGCTTCAGAAAAATAAGCATTATCAATGTCTCCTCTTAATAGTAGTGTTCCGCCCGGTCTAAATATGTACACTTCATCAGATACACCGCCGGCTCCTGCTCCATATTTATAATTACCATTATAATTCTCATTTATTCTGTATATAATTAATCCACTACCCGGCAGTTGAGCTTCAAATGTTCCTGTTTTTTTTCTATATTCAACAACGAGATATTGGGAAGAACCTGTAATGGGTATTTTATAACAATTATTAGTAGCAGAAGTCAATGGGTTTAATGTATATGTACCAGAAATTGTAATTGACGGAATAGTTGAAATCCAACCACCATATTTATATTTCATATACGCACCCATATGTTGTGGCGGATTTGTTTCGTCTTCCATCAAATCCCAAGCTCCAACGGGAGCCATTGCGTCATTGGCATGATATAAATCCGGTGCGCCAAGTGTATGGTTCATTTCATGACACAATAGTCCATTTCCATACCCATTTTCTGTATATAAAGTATAACTTTCTAATTGAACATTATAGTTATAAACTCTTTTCCCATTTATAGAAGCATTTTGTAAAGATAGTGTGCTTCTGTGTGGCCAAAAAAGAGAACTGAAAGAAGCTCCTCCTCTCATAATGAGGCATACATTGTCAACATCGCCATCATTGTTATAATCTACATTTAAAGACGAAGGGATTTGATTTTTAAGATAATTTATTGCATTTTTTAATAATATTTGTTCTCTATTTAATCCTTCTGAAATTCCATTATAACCGATGGGATTAGTTGCTGAATATTCACAATAATAATCTCTGTTATACGAATCTTGATATGATAAAATAGTTGTTCCACTATTAGTAGGGTAAAAATGTGTTATAATATCTAATTGGTTATACGAAACTTCTCGAAAATAGTTTCTCATAGAATTATAGCCACTACTTATATTATTGAATACATTAGTAAAAGCATTTTGTGTTGTTTGAAATTCCGTTTGGTCGGCAAATCGAATATATACAACAATGTTATTAATCGTTCCGGTTGCACCTCTTGTTGGTGTACTCGAATTTTGCCGAGCAGCATTTTGTGATGTATGTTGAATAATTGCATTTCTCCTTTCCAATATTTTTTCTCCCGAAATGTTCGTATTTGGAGTAAGGTTTACAGATTGTGGCGCAATCGTACCAACAACATGTTGAGATGCCATCAATTCGTCTCCACTAAGAACAGCATAACAATAATAGCCCGTATTTTGGTCTTGTATAATGGTATAGCCGTCTGCATCGTGAGCCCAATTATAGTATTCATCGCCTGTTGCAAAACATTCTATTTTTGTTCCGTCTGGTTGCGTTATGGTTATCGGGACATTTGTTAAATATGCACCATAAGAAGAAAAACTAATTACACAGAAAAAGCATATTAAAATGAAATTAAGCACTTTAAGGTTTTTACTTTTCTGATTTGTTTTGTTTTTTGAAATGGTTTCAATCTCCATTACACTATTAAAGTTTTTTGGTATCATATTTTTTTGAATTAAGGTGTCTTTTTATCTTTTGGTGCGGTTTCGTTAATTATATGCAACGCCATTCCACTATGCTGATAGGCAGTTTGCAATATCGGAATATATTTTGCAAATTTCACTAAATCAGCCTCGTGCACAATTGTTTGCAATTCATTTACAATCACTTGCGACACTTTGCCACTTGCAACAATGTCGAAAATCATTTCATCGCTCGTTTTTTCAAATGTTTGTATACCAAAGGCATCTTCAAAATATGAGCGTAAAATATCGGTCAATTCGGTGTAAAATTGCTTGTATTTATCGTGTTCGCAGAGTTTTTTCGCTTTCAATTCTTCGAGCGCGGTTAAGGCTTTTTCGTGTGGCGGAATTATCACTTCTTCTTTTACAAAAAGAGGAATATGTTTTGGTCGTTTTATTAAAATAATTACACAAGCGGCAATTGCCAAAAGCAACACGACAATTCCAACGATATACCATATATAATCACGCCACGTGTAAACCGCTTGTTGCAAAGGTTTTATATCTTTTATATCGCCCTGTAAATCCACAGGAAAATCCAAAACGAGTAATTCAATAGCGTTGCTCCACAACGTATCGGCAGCATTTACAATAAATGGACCAATGCGAAAATCATATTTTCCATCACGAAAACTTGTAATTGTAAATGTAATGTTCATCACAAGTTGTGAACCGTCATTTTTTGTGGTGTCAATTTGTGGGGGTTTTACAAATTCGAGTGCTTCATTTAAGCCTTCGTCGTAGAATGGCAGCTGCAGCGAAGCATCAGTTCCTGTTTTTAATTCCACAACAATACGAGCATGTTGTCCTATGAGAATTTTTGTGCTGTCGATTGTTGCCGACACGGAATAGGTTTGTGCAGCAACAAATGTAGGAACGCACAACACCAGTAACAAAAAAGCACTGCCATAAATCCTACCTGTCATTGCGGGCTTGACCCGCAATCTCCCACTTTTGACAGGAGATTCCTGCCTTCGCAGGAATGACGCAAGAGCGTAGATATGTCCCAAAAATCCTCTCATCGCAAATTAAACAATTGTATTAATGGTTTCACATAATCTTCATCGGTTTGTATTTGCACACTGTCAATGCGGGCTTTTTTGAAATCGTCTTTTAATTGTTTCACTCGGTATTCATAATCAAGCTGCACCTGCGTTTGCACCGCTTTACTCGATGAATTTACCCATTTTTGCTCGCCGGTTTCCACATCGTAGAGGCGCATCATTCCCACCGGCGGAAGTCCGGTTTCAAGCGTATCAAACACTCGAATTGCTTTCACATCGTGTTTTTTGCGAGCTATGCTTAAAGCATCGTACAACGAATTATTTGTATTAAAATCGGAAATCACAAAAGCCGTGCAACGGCGTTTCATAGCATTGGTAAAATATTGCAAAGCGTGTGCAATATTGGTGCCTTTGCTTTGCGGTGTAAATTCGAGCAATTCACGAATAATGCGCAACACGTGTTTTTTACTGCCTTTTTGCGGCGGAATAAATTTTTCGATTTGGTCGGAAAATAAAATCACGCCAATTTTATCGTTATTCTGCATTGCCGAAAACGAAAGCACCGCCGAAATTTCGGCAACCAACTCACGTTTGGTGCGCAAGCGAGAACCCAAAGCCTGCGACCTGCTTACGTCAATCAGCAGCATAAGCGTAAGTTCCCGTTCTTCTTCAAAAACTTTTATAAATGGTTTATTGAAACGAGCCGTAACATTCCAATCAATATCACGAATAGCATCGCCATACTGAAACTCACGCACTTCGCTAAACGCCATACCTCGCCCTTTAAACAAACTGTGGTACTCGCCGGCAAAAATATTCTGCGAAAGTCCTTTTGTTTTTATTTCGATTTTACGTACTCGTTTTAATAGTTCGCTTGTTTCCATTTGCAATAACTGAATAATTGAATAACTGAATAATTGATTTTGACTAACTGATAAATTTGCTAACTAATTAATTATGAGGGTAATTTTTATTATTTAAAAACCGCCACACGTTGTGGCGAAATTTGAATTTCAAAAACTGCCACAGGCTGTGGCAGAATTCTTATTTCAAATTCAAAGTTTTCATTTCCCCACTCGGA
Organism: Bacteroidota bacterium; assembly: GCA_009786075.1. Taxonomy (GTDB): domain Bacteria; phylum Bacteroidota; class Bacteroidia; order Bacteroidales; family UBA1715; genus WQTX01. The sequence continues at coordinate 8,359 of WQTX01000007.1, forward strand.
GTAATTAAAATATACTCTTTATTCGATACTGCCGATTGTTTTTTGTCTCGATTTATTGTAATTTTAATTTCATACATCACTTGAATTACCGGTTCAAGTATAGTTGGATTAATCACAAAATCAAATTCTTTATCAACAATTGGTTGATAGTACAGAGTGATTGACTTATTGGCTTGATTAGTTTGCGCATTTTTTTTCAGATTAAGCGAATTGCTATTGTATGCTTCGTATGTTCTATACATTTCCACAGGCAACATCATTTTATAACCATCTGAAATTCTCTTTTCTGCATTTGCAAACGTTTCGCCTGTAAGACTTTCAAAATTCTTTATTTTTTCCTGCACAACAAGTTTTGCTTTATTCATCAACTCCTTTTTAACAGTTTCAATAGTGCCGGAAAAATAATCTACCCGAACCAAATCATATATTTCGTTTTTCGACAAAATAGCCATAATTTCATTAAACAAATTTGGGTCGGAATATTTTATATGTATGTTTTTTTTCAATTCAAATCCTTTGGGAATTTCATTGTAACTTTTTTTGCTAAACACTTTTTTCTCCTGCTCAAATTCGTAAACAGGCACAAAAGAAATCATATCAACGTATGTTTCTACATTTTTTTTAGCTTTGATTTCGGTCAATGCGTCATTAATTCTTTTGTTTATCAATTCATTAACCTCTTCTGTGGTTTTTCCAACCTGCGAAACGCTAAATATGGCAACATACGTGTCTGCCTTCACGTTAGCCAATCCTTTTACACTTATAGAAATATCTGCATTCGAGGGGAAATTAACATTAATATTATTGTCGGGAAATTTAACTTGATTTTGATAATTGACGTTTCCGGACACTTGTCCGAAAACTGTTTGACAAAGTATTATTGTCAAAATCGTGATTACTATTTTTTTCATTGTTATATTATTTATAAATTATTCTATTTTGTCTGAACCATGATTTAAAACAAGGGGTTTAAACCCCTTGTCAATCCTTGTCAACTTGTCAACTCGTCAACTTGTTAACTAAATCAAGGCACCTCCACCACATTCAAAATCCTCGTAACAATATCCTCCGAAGTAACATTCTCAGCCTCAGCCTCGTAAGTCAAGCCAATTCTATGACGCAGCACCGAGTGGCACACTGTGCGAATATCTTCGGGAATTACATAGCCTCGGCGTTTTATAAAAGCGTAGGCTTTGGCGGCTTTCGCCAAATTGATGCCGGCACGCGGCGAACAACCGTAAGCAATCCAATTTTTCAATTGCGGCAAATTATATTCTTCGGGGAAACGGGTTGCAAACACCAAATCGACAATATATTTTTCGATTTTTTCGTCCATATACACTTCGGTAACAACTTCACGCGCTCGCAAAATAGCGTCTTTTGAAATTATTTTGTTTGCCACCGGAAACAGTTTTTGCAAATTCTGACGTATAATCAATTGCTCCTCAGCTTTTTGCGGATACGAAATTATCAATTTCAACATAAAACGGTCAACTTGCGCTTCGGGCAACGGGTAGGTTCCCTCCTGCTCTATCGGGTTTTGAGTTGCCAACACCAAAAACGGTTCTTGGAGTTTGAAAGTTTCGGCGCCAATGGTAACTTGACGTTCCTGCATAGCCTCCAACAGAGCGCTTTGCACTTTTGCCGGCGCACGGTTTATCTCGTCAGCCAAAATAAAATTGGCGAAAATCGGACCTTTTTTCACGGCAAATTCTTCATTTTTTTGGCTGTATATCATTGTTCCCAACAAGTCGGCGGGCAACAAATCGGGCGTAAACTGTATACGATGAAACGAGGCGTCAATCGAAGTTGCCAAGGTATTGATAGCAAGCGTTTTTGCCAAACCCGGCACTCCTTCGAGCAACACGTGTCCGTTTGAAAGCAAGCCGATAAGCAAGCCCTCAACCAAGTTTTTTTGCCCTACAATTACTTTTTGCATTTCAAAAGTAAGCATTTCAATAAATGCACTTTCCTGCTGAATTTCTGCATTCAACAGCTGAATATCAACCGGAGCGGAAGTCGCTCCTTGATTTATTGTATTTTCCATATATTATTATACTGTATGTTTTGATTTTTCGATAGTAAATTACACACCAAAAGTAACACGCGGTGTGGGAGCATTAAAAAATGTTAATCTTTCATGCACGTTCATTTTGCGAATTTGTTCATAAATTTTCGCTTGAATGTCGTTTTTCATTTTTACGGCATCAAATGTTTTTTTGTTGTCTTTATTCGTTTTCATAATTTACCAAATCTTTAGGATTTCTAATTTCAATTGTAATATAACCATTTTTTAAATTAACAGCGTTATACCCTTTTATTCTGTCTAAATTTACAATGTGTTTAAAATTCCAACTTGCCAACACATCTACTTTGTGTATTGTAGCCAAAGCAATATGACAACAATCTTCGTAACTTGTTTTTCCAACCACTTTTTCGGCTATATATTTATTGGCAAGTTGCTCAGCCTCTGCCGTCATTTCAATTTCTTCAAACGACGCTTTTTTGTATTTTTGTAATAACTCTATAATATGTTCAGGAGCGCGCTCCAATTCTTGGCGTAAAACAGACGAAACGACAAAAACAACCTCTTTATTTTCAAGACGTTTAAAAAGCATTTTTGTTGCCGTTTCAAATTCGACATCGAAAAAACCGCCAACAACTGATGTGTCAATGTAAATTCTTTGCTGTTTCATGTTGTACACCTTTTTAATTTTTCGAGCAAAGGTAAAAAATTATGAATTATAAATTATAAATTATGAGTTTTTTAGTAAACAAGTTTTTAAGTAAACGAGTTGAGGACTAAAAAATCATTTTCCATCAATTTTTTCCAATCTTTTTTGAGCCTTTACATCTCCCTGTTCCGCCGCTTTGCGATACCAATAAACTGCTTGTTGCTTATCTTTGATTACACCATAACCATAGTAATAACAATTTCCTAACTCAAATTGAGCAAATGCTTCGCCTTGTTCGGCAGCTTTACGATACCAATATGCCGCTTTTGCAAAATCTTGCATTAAGTCATAACAAAATCCTAAACTATATTGCGCTCCTGCATACCCTTGTGCGGCAGCCTTGCGATACCAATATACAGCGTCTTTAAAATCTAATTCGTTTTCGCTGTAATAATAATCGGAATAATAATAAACTCCTGTACTATATTGCACATCTGCCTCGTCTTGTTGTGCCACTTTGTACTGCCAATCTATGATGAACGGAGTCAAATCTTGTGTTACACCTTCGGCGGCATTTTGTTCGGCAGCTTTACTATACCAACGTTCGGCTTGTGTAGAATCTTGCTTTACACCTTTACCAAAGTCATAACAAAATCCTAAACTGTATTGCGCTCCTATATGTCCCTGAGCCGCCGCCTTACGATACCAATCGACCGCTTGTGCGAAATCTTGTATTGCACCTTTGCCAAAATAATAACACTCTGCTACATTATATTGCGCATCTACATCTCCCTGTTCCGCCACCTTGCGATACCAATATACGGCTTGTACCAAATCCTGTGTTACACCTTTGCCTTCGGCATAACAACTCGCTAAATTATACTGCGCATCTACATTCCCTTGTTCTGCCGCCTTGCGCCACCAATATACGGCTAACGCCAAATTTTGTTCCACGCCTTCGACACCATAATAACAAACTCCTAACATATTCTGAGCATCTGACACCCCTTGCCATGCTGCTTGGGCATACCAAAACTTTGCTTGCGCAAAATTCTGCGGTACTCTTTCGCCATAAAAATAACAATTGCCTAATTTATTTTGAGCATCTGCATCGCCCCACATTGCCGCTTTGCGATACCAATGTACGGATTTTGCGAAATTTTGAGTTACCCCGTCTCCATTTTCATAACAAACTCCTAAACAATATTGCGCTTCGACATTTCTTTGTTCCGCCGCCTTGCGCCACCAATATGCAGCTTGCGTAAAGTCTTGGACTACTCCTTCGCCATAGTAATAACAAAAACCTAATTTATTTTGCGCCTCCGCATCTCCTTTTTCGGCTAAAACCCGGTAATCATCGGCTGTTTGCCCAAAAACTGTTGCCGACACACAAATTGTTGCAAACAACCACACTATTTTTATGATATGATTTTTCTTATTCATTGTTCTATTGTAAATTTTCGAACAAATATACATATTAATTGAAAAATTGCAGTGCAAAAAATCTTTCAAAAAATTAATAATTAATAATTGTTAATTAATAATTAATTCTATATTTGCACCCGAATTTCAATGTTTGACTGCGAAACGTTCCTCGTTTTGCAAATCTTTGGTCAAACGATTCTCAACATTTTTTAAAATTTACTTACAACATTACTACATTTATGTACCAAGCTGCCGATTTAATTGCTATGCACGCTTTGAAACTGAAATCTATTGCTAAGAAATTAGGTATTGAAACTGCACAAGTATCGAAAGAAGATATTGCTATTCGTATTCTTGAAAAACAAGGCTCTTTGCCCGTTCAACCCGCGGAAAAACCTGCGGAAATGCCCGAAGTAACAAACGAAAAAAATTCTTCGGAAACTACCGGAAATCAACCAAAAACCAACAGGAAGCGCGTGCGCACCAAAATACAGGTAAATTCCGTTGAAAACGAAGAAACTACCGCTGCGCAAACTGCCGAGCCTGCACAAGAAACTGCCGCTCCGGCAGAAACCGCTCCCGCGCAAGAACCGCAAACAGGCGGAGACCCGTATGAATTTTTTGCTCAACAGGAGCAACTGCAAAAAGAACAGTTGCGAAAAGAACAACAAGAGCAGCAACAAGACGCTTCGGCTTCGCTCAGCGACCGTAAAAAACAGCAACAAAATCAAAACCAAAATCAGAACCAAAATCAGAAAAAACATAAGCAGGGAAACAACCAGAACAATCAGAACAATCAAAACAATCAAAACAATCAAAATCAGCACAATCAAAAACAAAATAATCAAAAGGTTGAGGAAAAACCTTCGGAGTTCGATGATATTGTTACCGGCTCGGGCGTGCTCGATATGACACCCGAAGGCTTCGGGTTTTTGCGTTCTGGAGATTATAATTACTTGAATTCGCCCGACGATATTTACGTTTCGCAATCGCAAATAAAAGTGTTTGGATTGAAAACCGGCGACACGGTGGAAGGTACAATTCGCCCCCCAAAAGAAGGCGACAAATATTTTCCATTAACAAAAGTGGAGCGCATCAATGGCAGAACACCCGACGAAGTACGCGATAGAGTGCATTTTGACCACCTCACCCCCCTATTTCCCGAAGAAAAATTTAACCTTACCGGTAGCCCCAGTTGCGATTTTTCGACCCGGGTAATCGACCTTTTTACGCCCATAGGCAAAGGTCAGCGCGGATTGATTGTAGCACAACCGAAAACCGGTAAAACTACTTTGCTCAAAAACGTGGCAAACGCAATTGCCGACAACCACCCAGAAGTATACTTATTAATATTGTTGATTGACGAACGCCCCGAAGAGGTTACCGACATGAAACGTAGCGTAAAAGCCGAAGTGATAGCTTCAACATTCGACGAACCTGCCGACCGCCACGTAAAAGTTGCCAACATTGTACTCGAAAAAGCCAAACGCTTGGTAGAGTGCGGACACGATGTGTGTATTCTTTTGGACTCAATAACCCGTCTTGCCCGAGCATTTAATACGGTGCAACCGGCATCGGGCAAAATTCTTTCGGGTGGTGTCGATGCCAATGCGTTGCACAAACCAAAACGATTTTTCGGCGCAGCCCGCAATATTGAAAATGGCGGTTCGCTCACAATTATAGCTACCGCTCTTACCGAAACCGGCTCAAAAATGGACGAGGTAATTTTCGAGGAATTTAAAGGAACCGGTAATATGGAATTGCAGTTAGACCGCCGAATTTCCAACAAACGCATTTACCCTGCGGTTGATGTGAATTTGTCGAGTACGCGGCGTGATGATTTGCTTGTGGACAAAGCCCGCCTAAGCAAACAATGGGTGCTGCGCAATTTCTTAAACGATATGAATCCGGTGGAAGCAATGGAGTTTTTGAGTAGCCGAATGCCTATGACCCGCGATAATGACGAGTTTTTGATTTCTATGGGGAGTCTTTAATTTAGTGATTAGTTATTAGAGATTAGTGAATAGTAGTTCATTTAAAAATTGTAAAAGCCAATGCGTTTTTACAATTTTTTTGTATTATTGCAATACGTAATTTCTATTGAATATCTTAATATCTATCGAATATCAACTAATATCTAAAAAAAATGAAAAAACTAATCACACTACTCTTTTCAGCACTCTGTGCAACATTTGCAACAGCAAACGAAATAACCGTTGATGCCAAAATAGAATCGGCAACCGTATTTTTGCAAGGCGCAACTTTGCACAACACCGCTTCGGCTGAAATTCCTGCCGGAGTGAGTACAATTACGATTTCACGGCTTTCGCACGCTGCCGTACAGCAAAGTTTGCAAGTAGCCGGAGCAGGCGATTTTACTATTCTTGATGTGCGTTTCAGAGTAAATTATTTGACAAAACAAGAAAGTTCCGACCGCTACCAAGCTCTTGAAAAGCAGCGAAAAGATTTGCTTGCACAGCAACAAAGGTTGAACGACGAAATTGCCGTGTACAAAATGGACGAAGAACTGCTCAAAAAAAATATGGAATTGAGCGGTAAAAATCAAGCCGTAACAATGGCGGAATTGGAAAAAGTTGCCAATTTTTACCGTAGCCGTATGCTCGACACCAAACAAAAACTGCAACAAAAACAAGCTGAATTAGAGCCGATTGCCGAAAAACTGAACGATATAAACCGTCAATTGCGCGATATTCCCCGCAATGTTCCCACAGGCGAAGTGCAGGTAACAGTTTCGTCGAAAAAAGCACAAAAAGCGCAGTTTGCTGTAAGTTATTTTATGAACGATGCAGGTTGGACGCCGCTTTACGACGTGCGTGTGGAAGACGTAAACAAAGATTTGGCAATAACCTACAAAGCGCGTGTGGAGCAAAATTCGGGCATTTCGTGGAGCAATATAGGCGTAACGCTTTCTACCGGCAACCCAAGTCTTTCGGGTACTGCGCCGGAATTGCAGAAATGGATTGTGCGGCAGCAAAATCCGCAGCCTGTGTATAAAGCAAGTTATTCGAAACAAAGAGTAGCCGCAGTTCCGCATCCTAATGCTTCATTTAATAAATCCGAAGAAGTAGAATTAATGGCAGATGACCGTATGGATTACGCACCGTCTGCCGCAAATTGGGCAGGCACAACAACCACAAACAACACAACAACAATAGAATTTGCAATCAGCGAAAAACTAACCGTTGCATCGGGCGGCGAAGGCGCATTACTTTCAATCAACACCCACCAAATACCGGCTATGTACCGCTACATAACCGTGCCAAAACTTGATAGAGATGCGTTTTTGCAGGCAAAAATCACCAATTTGGAACCGTTCAATTTCCTTTCGGGAATGGCAAATATTTATTTTCAAGGCACTTACGTGGGCGAAACCTTCTTTAATTTGCAACAGCCAAACGATACAATTGCGCTTTCGCTCGGCAGAGATAAAAATATACAGGTGGAACGCAAAGCAATCAGCACTTTCAACGAACGGTCGCTGTTAGGACAAAAACGCAGAGAGGCATTTGCGTGGGAAATTTCGGTGCGCAACGGTAAACAAACGCCAATTACTATTCAAGTAATCGACCAAATTCCAATTTCGGGACAGTCGGAAATTGAAATTTCGGGCGTGCAACACAGCGGCGCTACGCTTGATAAAGACAGCGGAAAAGTTACGTGGGATTTCAGTCTCGACAAAGGGCAAACTAAGAAAATGGAGTTGCGGTATACTATTACTTATCCGAGAAATTGGGTGATAAATAGGAATTAAGACATTAGACACAAGACCGTTAGACACAAGACCGTTAGACACAAGACCGTTAGACACAAGACAATAGTCTATTAGTCTTGTGTCTAATAGTCTAAAAATCTAAAAAAATGAAATCTTTTGAAGAAATAAAGCAAATTGCCGAAAACGGCAATGAATATTGGTCGGCACGTGAACTTGCACCGGCATTGGGATATGCCGAATGGCGTAATTTCAGTAAAGTAATTGACAAGGCAATGCTTGCTTGCGATGTGGCAGGTTTTGATGTGCAAGACAACTTTCCCTGTGTTAAGAAAACGGTAGAAATGCCTGTCGGCGAACAGTTTTCACGGGGTTTTGTTGACGTCAACAAAACCCCGCAAGTGGAATCTTCACGGGGTTTTACCGACGTCAGGAAAACCCCGCATTTAGAGTTAGATTTAGGTTTTCCCGACGTCGGGAAAACAAAAAAAATCACTGACTACAACCTTTCTCGCTATGCCTGCTATTTGATTGTTCAAAACGGCGACCCGCGCAAAGAACAAATTGCGCTTGGGCAAACATATTTTGCCATTCAAACATACCGGCAGGAATTGAACGACAAATATAATCAACTTGCCGAAGATAAAAAACGTTTGCTTTTAAGGGGCGATATAAAACAAATGAACCAACTTCTTGTTGAGGCTGCAAAAGGCGCAGGTATTATTTCAAATGAAGAATACGCCCTGTTTCAAAATCGTGGTTATCAGGGTTTATACGGCGGTCTCACGGTTGCCGATATTCATTATAAAAAACAACTTGCCGAAAAAGATAAAATTCTTGATTTTATGGGCAGCGAAGAAATGATTGCCAATTTATTCAGAATATCGCAAACGCAAAGCAAAATAACGAGGGAAAATATAAGAAACAAAGAGCTTGCAAGTTATACTCATTTTACGGTTGGCAAAGAAGTTAGAGAGGCAATAGTGCGACTTGGCGGAGTAATGCCCGAAGATTTACCAACTCCGCAAAAAGGAATTGTTGAGCTTGAACGCGAGGCTATAAAAAAAATGAAAGAAAAAAGTAAGGAGATAATGATGGACGAGTAAAAATAGGAATTAAGTTGACAAGGAAACAAGTTTCATAATCCTTATTTCCTTGTCAACTTGTTAACTTGTCAACTCGTTTACTAAAAATCTAAAAAAAATGAAATCTTTTGAAGGAATAAAGCAAATTGCCGAAAACGGCAACGAATATTGGTGGATTTGCTGAAAAAAGAATTTCAAAACGAAAGGGGGAATAAACCGAAAAACACACAACCAATGGAAAATAACGAAAACAGTCAACAACAGAAAAATAAAATAACATCTGTTGAGGGAATAGAATTAGACTTAACAAACAAGGAGTTTAATTTTGCGTCCGAATTTATTATGCGCACAAATAAACTCGTTTATTTAACAGGCAGGGCAGGTACGGGAAAAACCACATTTTTGAAATATTTGCGTGAAACTACAAATAAAAAAATGGTCGTTCTTGCGCCAACGGGCGTGGCTGCAATTAATGCACGAGGGCAAACCATTCATTCGTTTTTTCAAATCCGCCCAAGCGTGTATGTGCCGAATGATAAAAGATTAAGGAAACACGCCGATTTTGACGATGAAGACCGAAGCACGATTTACGATAATTTTCAATACAACAGCAATAAATTGTCAATCATAAGAAAATTAGAACTTCTTGTGATTGACGAAATTTCAATGGTGCGTTGCGATTTGCTCGATGTGATTGATAGATTGTTGCGAGTTTTTCGCAAAAGAGAACACGAGCCTTTTGGCGGCGTGCAGGTGCTTTTGATTGGCGATACGTTTCAGTTACCCCCCGTTGCACAAGATGAAGAATGGAGTATTTTGAGCCGTTTTTACAAAAATTCTTTCTTTTTCAGTGCCAAAGTAATCAAAGAAAATACACCGATTTATATTGAACTCAAAAAAATATATCGCCAAAAAGAACAGGATTTTATCGACTTATTGAATAGAGTGCGTGTTAGTCAACTTTCACAGGGCGATATAAGTAAACTAAATGCAAAGTGCAACCCCGATTTTGAACCTAAGGAAAACGAAAATTATATAATACTTGCCACCCACAACGAAATAGTGAGGCGTACAAATCGAGGAAAATTACAGGAATTACCCACCGAATTGAAAGAATTTGAAGCGACCATAAAAGACAATTTTCCCGAAAAAGATTTACCTACCGACAAAATTTTACAATTGAAAGAAAATGCACAAATTATGTTTGTGAAAAACGATAAGGCAAAAAGGTTTTTTAACGGAAAAATTGCGAAAATCATAAAGATAGACGATGACGGGATTTTGGCAGAATTGTCGGAAAACGAACAAATTCTCATAGAACGCGAAACGTGGGAAAATATTCGCTATGTGTGGAATAACACACTGCAAAAAGTGGAAGAAGAAGTTATTGGCACATTTACGCAATACCCTATAAAATTGGCGTGGGCAATAACCGTACACAAAAGCCAAGGGCTTACGTTTGAGAAAGTTATTGCCGATTTAGGCGCGGCTTTTACTCCCGGACAGGTGTATGTTGCGCTAAGCCGTTGCACCACATTCAACGGATTGGTTTTACGAACAAATTTACACCAAAACGCCATAAAAACCGCCCCCGAAGTATTGGAATTTGCCAAAAATGAAACACCCGATACACTGATTATTAGCGAATTAAATTCCGGCAAAGCCGATTTTTATTATAAACAAGCGAGAGAAAATTTAAAATCTTCGGATTTTGAACTTGCTTACGATAATTTGCTCAATGCTTTTAAATATAGAAACGATTTTGAAACAGATACTTTTAAGCGATATTTTGTTGATTTTGGTACTCGTGTTTCGTCTTGGAAAAAGAGGTGTAGTGTTTTGAAAGAAGAACTTGAAAATCAGAAAGAAGAAACACAGCAGATTATTGAAGAGGAAAATGAAAGTATACCTACTTGGAAAATATATGGTAACACTCTCGTTATTAGTGGAAAAGGAACATTACCTAATTACAGGAGCGATTGTCATAGGTATGATGACACTCCGTGGAAAGGTTGGAGAAATGAAATAACTTCTATTATAATAGAAAATGGAGTTCAGGGTTTTCAAGATAATTACTTTTCAAACTGTAACAATTTAATGTATATCAGCATTCCTGCAAGTGTCATAAAAATTGTTTCTGTTTCCTACCCCAGACATATTTTGATGGAAAATTGCAAAAATTTAAAATCAATTTCTGTAGATAGTAATAATCCTAATTACAGCTCAGAAGATGGTATTTTGTTTGACAAGAAAAAAACTGAGTTGATAAAATATCCGGAAGGGAAAAAAGATGCGAATTATATCGTTCCCAATAGTGTTACACTCATAGGTAATGGAGCTTTTTCTAATTGTGTCAATTTAAGTTCTATAACACTTCCTGAAGGAGTACGAATTGACAATAATATTTTTTCGGGTTGTATCAATTTAAAATCTTTATTTATTCCTGCAAGCATTGAACTAGTCGGAAATATGGGTTGGACAGGATTATTTCACAATTGTAAGAACCTAATTTCAATCAATGTAGATAGTAATAATCCTCACTATCGTTCTGAAAACGGTGTTTTATTTGAAATATGCGATTTTGAAGAAATGAGAAAGACATTGATAATATACCCCGAAGGAAAAACAGATACAATTTATATCATCCCTAACGATGTAACAGATATTGGAGAATACGCCTTTTTCGATAGTATAAGATTAATGAACATTATTGTTCCCCAAAGTGTAAAAAATATTCAGCAAGATGCTTTTTTTAGTTACAATGGCTTAAATTTAACAACCATTTATGTAGAGAACAATAATCTTTATTACTGTTCTGAAAATGGTGTTTTATTTAATAAAGAAAAAACGAAATTATTAAAATATCCGGAAGGTAAAACTGATGTCGATTATATTATCCCTGAAAGTGTTACAGATATTGAAGATGATGCTTTCAGAAATTGTCGTAATTTAACTTCCATAACCATTGGAAGTAATGTTATGAGTATTAAATCGCCATTTGAAGGCTGTGACGGATTAAAACAGATTTGTGTAAAAACAAATATTCCGCCTAAAATAGATTGTTATTTTGATAAAGTTGATACAAAAAATTGTATTTTATATGTGCCTTTTGACTGTAAAGATAAATATGCCAATACTGATGGATGGAGGTATTTTAAAAATATTGAAGAAGAGAAAAATTGCGATATTTCAACTGATTATGTTGAAATAAACGGTGTAAAATGGGCAACGCGCAATGTTGACGAACCGGGTACATTTGCCCCTACTCCCGAAAGCGCAGGAACGTACTATAGAAAAAACGATAGAACTGTACGAGATGCAACAGGTAGTGTAATTGGTTGGGATAGGTTAACCGCCAACGACCCAAGTCCCAACGGTTGGCGAATGCCTACTGGAGAGGAGCAAGAAACATTATTTGATAAAGAAAAAGTAATCAACGAATGGGTAACTCAAAATGATGTAAGCGGACGTAAATTTACAGACAAAGCTACCGGTGTGTCTCTGTTTCTTCCTGCAGCAGGTAGTTGCAGCTTTTGCTTTGCTCGCCCGTGGAACGTAGGTATAACCGGCTACTATTGTAACAATTCTCTGTACACGTACAATGATGATGCTTATTACTTAACTTTCGACAGTGGCGAGGCTTATGTTGACCGCTACTTTCGCATCTTTAGGTCGTATTATCTATCTGTTCGTTGTGTGAAAAAGTAAAATTGATTAACGATGGAATATACAATTGAAAAGATATATAGATTAGTAGGCAAAAATGATTATGTCGCAACTGTAACATTTAGGCAAAATTGCGAATCATTTGAAAAATATGGCACTACACTAACAGGTGTTTTTGCGTACAATCAATGTGAAAGAGAACAATTAGATACATTGATTGAGAATGAAAATTCTTTTACTCACGGAATGGCAAAAATCGAAGGTTTGGACTTGCAATTAACTAAAGAGAAAAAGAAACAACTTCTGGAAGAAGGTATAAATACACAAGACATAGTTAGAATAGAATTTTGTCCTCAAGCTCAAAATACGTTTCACGACACTGAAAAGAGAGTTTCAAATAAACAAATAATAAAAACTCGCTCTCGCCTCAAAGGAGGCGATTTTGCTTGGATATTTGGATTTTATAAAGACCTTATTAAAAATGATGTTGGTTTATGCCCAAAGGAATATCATTTTTATTTGGCGATGAAATTTCTTTTTGAAACTGAAAGTTTGAGTGAACGAGAAAAACAAGGCATTTTTGACAATAATGAGTTAATGAATGAAAATGTAGAATTTGAACTCTTGAAAATTAAAGAAAAATGTAAAACATTAAATAACGATGAATTAGAGAAATTAAATGATTTTAAAATTAAGGATTGGGATTGCAGAAAACAAAAACTTGAACGGGAACTACAAAAAATAGGAAGTAGTATTGATAAACTTGTACGCAAAAATTTACAACAAGCAATAATAATGTTAGATTCCGTTTTACTGTTTAATGAAAGACGACTAAATGTTATGGGGAAATTCCCGATTTACATTGATGTTGATAGTTTTCTTCATATCTATACAAGGCACGTTGAAGATTTCAAAGTAAATCAACAATTTAAAGATAAAGATTGTTTTCAATGGAATGAAGATGATGTTTCTTGTGTTATCAAATCTGTCATACAAGAAGTAGAAGGTGAGTATCAAAAATTTAGAACAACAAATCCAAACACACAATTTAGCAAATATGGAAAGCAGAGCGTATATTACCAAGGTGATTATTATACACTTCATATTGAGCCAAATGGACGAATAAGCACAATTCATAAAAATCGAAAAAATTAACCAATCATGCCCCAACAAAAAATCACAACCCTATTCTGTAAATATCCTAAATTTTTCAGAGATATAATTTCGGCACATTATCCTTTGACAAACAACCAATTATCAACGTATAAAGACTTTCTTAATTGGGAGTTTATTTCTATGAATCCTAACATACAATGGTCGCATGAAATTTTGAGCAAATTTAAAAAATTAATAAATTGGCAGTGGTTATCAATAAATATTGCTGCATTTGAAGATTTATCGTTGTTAGACAAGTTTGAAGATTATATTCATTGGCAAGGAGGAGGTTATTATGGAGATACAATTATAAACAATAGCGGTATTTTTTGGACAACAGAACTTATAGATAAATATGCTCATAAAATTGATTTTAAAAAAATAGGACGAAGTAACAATATACAGTGGTCGGAAGAATTAATTGAAAAACATAAAGACAAATGGAATTGGAAAGACTTTCTTAATTCTTATGATGGATGTGCTGAATTTCCTTGGACAATGGCTTTGTTTGAAAAATATTTAGGCATATCATATCTTCATAACCGTAGGCTACCGGATAGTCTTATAAGCGTTGAATTTGTTGAAAAATATCACAACTATTTGAATTGGGAACAGATTTGTTCTAATCCACGCCTTCCTTGGGAAGAAGAAAATTTGTTAAAAAAATGGGAAGGACATATTGATTGGAAAGGCATTGCACGGAATCCTTATTTTTTTAAAACCGACAAAGATTTTTTTCAAAAGCATTATGATATTTGGACACAGAATAAACAAGAGTATTTTATGAGATTTTCATATAATGAAGCTTTTCCTTGGACAAAAGAATTGGTAGATACACACAAAGAATATATAAATTGGAAAGGTTTGTGTGGCAATGAAGGCATTGCGTGGGATAAAGAAATGATTGACTATTTCAAAGAATACGTAGATTGGTATAGTTTGCGTGGAAATATATCTGCTCTTTGGTCAATAGATTTGTTATTGAAATATGAACACAAAATTAATTTTTGTACATTGTGGCTATGTTTCCCTGTTTGGAAAAAAGCTTTTGCTCCGTATGTCAATGATGAACTGATAGGTATTGTAATTGAAAAGCAAAATAAGAATTAATTAACACTATTGACTGACAACTCGTTTCCTTGTCAACTTGTTTACTCGTCAACTAAAAAACTAAAAAAAAATGACAAATCACGAACCCATAAAACTGCTGAATAAACTACTTTCTCTCTCTGTCGAAAACGAAATAGTTGAATTTAAACAAGCAAGCAAACAATTCGACAAAAATGAATTGGGCAAATATTTTTCTGCGTTGGCAAACGAGGCTAATTTGGCAAATTTGAAACAGGCGTGGTTAGTTTTTGGCGTAAAAAACGATAAAAGCATTGTTGGCACTTCAATCAGCGATAAGCAATTGAACGAATACAAAAAAGAAATTGGCGACCACACCGCTCCTCGATGCAGTTTTGGAAATGTTTGCAGGATTGAAAAAGACGGCAAAAACATTATACTGTTTGAAATTCCGCCCGCACCGCAAGGTTACCCAATTTCGTGGAAAGGACATCGCTATGGCAGAGATGGCGAAAGTTTAGTGCCGTTGGCAGACACGGAATACGAAAAAATAAAATCGCAAATTGTTACGCCCGATTGGAGCAAACAAATTGTAGCCGATGCCTCGATTGATGATTTGTCGAAAGCAGCCATTGATTTTGCTCGCAAGCAATATAAAGAAAAAAATCAAAATTTACAAAATGAAATCGAAAATTGGTCGGACGAAAAGTTTTTAGACAAAGCTAAAATTACAATCAAAGGAAAAATTACCAATGCGGCAATTTTGCTTTTGGGCAATCCCGAATCGGAGCATTTTATTAGTCCGGCAACTTCAAAAATCACTTGGATTTTGAAAGATAAGGACAATGTTGAAAAAGATTACGAGCATTTTGCTATGCCGCTCATTTTTGCTGTGGAGCGAGTTGCTGCTAAAATTCGCAATCTCAAATACCGGTACATTGTGTCGGACACGTTATTTCCAACCGAAGTTGACCAATACGATGCTTATACAATTCGCGAGGCGTTGAACAACTGCATTGCCCACCAAGATTATACAATGGGCGGTAAAATCAATGTGGTGGAAAGCGAAGACGGCTGGCTTATGTTTTCAAACTTAGGGGAATTTATTCCAAATAGCGTGGAAGAAGTGGTTATCAACGATTCGCCCGAGGAAAAATACCGCAATAAATGGTTGGCAGACGCAATGGTTGCACTCAAAATGATTGATACCACAAGCAGCGGCATCAAAAAAATGTACATCATTCAGCGCAATAAATTTTTCCCCTTGCCCGATTACAATTTGTCGAACAGTAAAGTTCGGTTGAAAATTTTCGGCAAAGTAATGAATATTGACTATACGCGAAAATTAGCGGAAGTGCCCGATTTGTTGCTTTCGGAAATTATTTTATTGGATAAATTGGCAAAAGGTTTGACAATTACAGATGAAGAAGCAAGCGAATTGCGAGAGAAAAAATTGATTGAAGGACGAAAACCGAATTATTTTATAGGTGCAAAAATTTCGCAAGCAACAGAAGAAAAAGCCGAATATTCAAAAAACAAAGCATTTGAGAAAGAAAAATATTTTGATTGGATTTTGAAATCAATCAAAGAACACGGAAATATGAGCCGAAAAGATATTGATAAATTGCTTTGGAATGTTTTGCCGGCTTGGATGAGTGAGAAACAGAAAGGAAATAGAGTAAAAAATTTGCTTAGCGAATTAAGAAAAAAAGGAGTAATTGTAAATAAGGGTGCAGATGCAAAACCTGAATGGTATCTTGCGTAATTAAAGAGAGATTAAAAAGAGATTAAAGAGAGATTAAAGAGAGGATAAGCTCGTTATTGACTGAAATTCAAAATATTACGCTCTTCTAAAATATGAAAAATAAAAATATTTAGAAGAGATTTAGAAGAGATTTAGAAGAGGATAAATTCGCTATTGCTTGAAAATCAAAATGTTGCTTTCTTCTAAAATATAAAAAATAAAAATATTTAGCAGAGATTAATTAGAGATTAATTAGAGATTAATTAGAGATTAATTAGAGATTAATTAGCTAATCGTCGCAAAATCAACTTGTTAAGCTCTAATAAAACATGAAAAATAAAAATATTTAGCAGAGATTTATTAGAGATTTAGCTGAAAATTAAGCAAAAAACTATGAAATTAAAAATTATCATAAAATAATTCCTCGTCAACTTGTCAACTCGTTTACTTGTCAACTAAAAAACTAAAAATGAACTCTCTATTCCAAGACTTAAACCCCGCCCAACACCAAGCCGTAGAAAACACCCAAGGCGCAGTGCTGGTAATTGCCGGAGCCGGAGCCGGAAAAACAAAAGTGCTCACGCACCGCATTGCCTATTTGTTGCAACAGGGCGTGCCTTCGTGGCGAATTTTGGCATTGACGTTTACCAACAAAGCCGCTCGTGAAATGAAAGAGCGGATTGAAAAACTTGTGGGTAGCGACCGTGCCCGTGATTTGTGGATGGGCACGTTTCACTCGATTTTCGGGAAAATTTTGCGTGTCGAATCGCAGTATTTGGGGTTTGATGCCAATTATACCATTTACGACACTGCCGATAGCAAAAGTTTGATTGGGAAAATTATCGCCGAAATGAATTTGGACAAAGATAATTACAAGTCCAATGCGATTTTAAGCCGAATTTCGAACGCCAAAAATAATTTGATAACTCCGCAGGCATACTTGCAAAACACCGATTTTTACAAACACGATTTGATGCAAAAAGTACCGCAAGCGGGCGAAATTTATCAACGCTATGTTGCCCGTTGCCGACAGGCGAATGCAATGGATTTTGATGATTTGCTGCTAAATACCAATATTTTATTCCGCGATAATCCCGATATTTTGGCAAAATATCAACAGCGGTTTCAATATATTTTGGTTGATGAATTTCAAGATACGAACACATCGCAAAATTTGATTATAAAAAAACTTGCCTTGCCCGAAAATAATATTTGCGTGGTGGGCGACGATGCGCAAAGTATTTATTCATTTCGTGGTGCGAAAATCGAAAACATACTGAATTTCAGTAAGGATTACCCGAATTACCGGATTTTCAAACTTGAACAAAATTATCGTTCTACGCCAACGATTGTTGAGGCGGCAAATTCGGTAATTGCAAAAAACCGAAATCAGATACCGAAAAAAACATTTTCGGAACAAGCAGACGGCGAAAAAATACAAGTTTTGAGTGCCGATACCGATATTGAAGAAGGCGTGTTGGTAAGCAAAGAGATTAAAAAAATGGCTGCTTCAGGCGTAAATTTCAGCGACATAGCCATTTTATACCGCACCAATGCGCAATCGCGGATTATGGAAGAAATGTTGAATAAACTTTCAATTCCGTGCCGGGTATACGGCGGAACATCGTTTTTTCAACGTAAAGAAATTCGTGATATGTTGGCATACGTGCGAATTGCGGTCAATCCCAAAGATAACGAGGCTTTTTCACGGTGTGTAAATTATCCGAGTAAAGGAATTGGAGCTACTACGATGGAAAAAATTCAAATTCTGGCAGACCGAAACAATATATCGTTGTGGGACGTGTTTTTGAATATTGAGCGGGCAAACGATATTTTTAATAAAGGTACGATTGCAAAAATTGTGCAATTTCGGGAATTATTGCAATCGTTCAGTGCCGATTTGCTCGTGGCAGATGCCTACGCTTTGGCACACCGGATTTTTACACAAACCGGCATCAAAAAAGATTTGGAGGCAGACGACAGCATTGAAGGTGTAAATCGTTTGGATAACGTTGAGGAATTGCTCAACGGCATAAAAGATTTTGTGGAAGCCGACGAAAATGCCGAAACGCCCTATTTACCCAATTATTTGGAAAAAGTTGCCCTGCTTACCGACATGGACACTGAAAACGCCGACAATAATAATAAGGTAACGCTTATGACAATCCATTCGGCGAAAGGTTTGGAATTTTCGTATTGTTTTATTGTGGGTTTGGAAGAAAATTTATTTCCCTCGAATATGTTTGGCGCGCAATCGCCGAATAATATTGAGGAAGAACGCCGCTTATTTTATGTGGCGCTCACACGGGCAAAGCAAACTGCTTACCTTTCATACGCCAATTCTCGCCGTATTCACGGCTCTATTACGGCAGCTGCGCCAAGTCGGTTTCTTGCAGAAATAAATCCCGAATTTTTGGCGCAGGAAATACGTTCAACGTTTGCAGGTTTTTCACATAGCGGTGGCTCTTACGGTTCTTCATTTGGCAGTTCATTTGGCGATAAATTCGGTAATTCTTCATATTCAAAACCACAATTCAACAGCTTCAAAAAACCGCAAAACACGGCAAAACCTGTTATTCCTACCAATTTTACGCCAAGTAATCCAAGTGATATTTGCGCAGGGCAAATGGTTGTGCATCAAACGTTTGGCAGAGGCACAGTAAAAGATGTGCAAGACGGCACGGCGGTAATTGATTTTCAAGTAGGGGGCGAAAAGAAAATGTTGTTGAAATTTGCTAAGTTGCAGATAGTTTAGGGAACTAAAATAATTTACAATTTACAATTAATAATTAATAATTAGTTCGTACTTTTGCGCAAAATTTAAAAAATACATAATGGACAAAAATGCAATTTTAGGCTCGTTGCTTATTGGAGCTTTGGTAATTGGTTATTTTTATATGACAAAACCTTCGGAAGAAGATATTCAACGCCAACGCCACATCAATGATTCTATACAATTAGTAGAATTTAACAAAAAACTGCAACTGCAAGCCGAAGAAACTATGCGTGCGGCAACAGTTGATAGTTTGAACAAAGTAGTTGCCGGTAACGATTCGGTTGCTACCGAACAAGTTAAACGAGATTTTGGCATATATGCAAAAGCTGCCAAAGGCGAAGAAAAAATTACAACGTTGAGCAATGGGCTTATCAATCTGCAACTTTCAAACAAAGGCGGTAAACCGTTCCGAGTATTTTTAAATGATTTTCAAACCTATCACGGTGCGCCATTGCAACTGATGTCGGGCGATAGTACACAATTCGGATTTTTGTTGAGCGAAATCGGAAAATCTACCGATGAACTGTTTTTTGAAACAAGCAAAATATTTGTAGATGCCGATTCAACTCAAACTATTAAATACAAACTTCCGGTTGAAGATTTTGCTTATATAGAATTTGAGTACACGCTTAAACCAAATTCGTATAAAGTTGATGTGCAAATAAATACACCGGGCATGAGTCGCTACATTCGGGATTCCCGTTATCAATTATTGTGGAAAAGTTATATTCTCAATGCCGAAAAATCGCAAGATTTGGAAAATCAGCATACCAATATTATATGGAAATATTATCAAGACGATGTGGAAAATACCGACCCTCGTAAGAAAGAAACTATAAATCAAGACCTTACCGGACAAGTACATTGGCTGGGTTTTAAACAACATTTCTTTTCATCGGTTATTATAGCGGACAATTATTTTGAACGTGGCGGCAGCGTGGAATCTGTCACTTTGCCCGAACACGACAGCGCATTAAAAGTATTTTCGGCAAATTTATTTTTACCGAAAAATGAAAGCAACAAAATTTCGTTTTATTTCGGGCCAAACCACTACCCTACCCTTAAAGCGCAAAACGAAGATTTGGAAAAAATCCTTGATTTAGGGTGGTTTGGTTTTATTACTCGATTTGCTATTATTCCTATTTTCAATTGGTTACACAGTTTCTTATCGAATTTTGGACTTATCATTCTGTTGCTTACCATTATTTTGAAAATGGTATTGTTTCCGCTCACATTCAAATCCTACCTTTCTACGGCTCGTATGCGAGTGCTCAAACCGCAGGTGGACGAAATCAACGCTCGTTACACCGACAAAGGCGATGCAATGAAACGTCAGCAATCAACAATGGAACTCTACCGCAAAGCCGGCGTAAACCCTATGGGCGGCTGTTTGCCCTTACTTATTCAGTTTCCAATTTTGATTGCAATGTTCCGTTTCTTCCCCGCATCAATCGAATTGCGCCAACAAAGTTTCTTGTGGGCTGACGACCTTTCAACTTACGATGCAATTGTTTCGTGGAGCACCCAAATTCCACTTCTTTCGTCAATTTACGGAAATCACATCAGTTTGTTTACCCTGCTTATGGCTGGCTCTATGATTATGGTTAATCAATTGAATACAAGCTCAATAACACCAACTCCCGGCATGCCGAACATGAAAGTGATGATGTGGATTATGTCAATCATGATGATTTTCTGGTTCAATAATTATTCTTCGGGATTGAGCTACTATTATTTCCTTGCCAACGTTATTACGCTTTTGCAAACATATATTATTCGCCAAATGGTGGACGACAAGAAAATTCTTGCAAAAATAGAGGCACACAAGAAAACTCCGAAAAAGAAATCACGCTTTCAAGAACGACTTGACATGATGATGAAGGAACAACAGAAATTGCAGAAGAGAAAGTAAAAGCCCCCTAAATCCCCCTCAAGGGGGACTTGAAAGCCTGCAAAAGTCGTAAGATTGCAGTTATAATAAAAACGAAGAAACAATTGGAAACGAAACATTATAATTTAACCACAAGTCAAAAAGTCCCCCTTGAGGGGGATTTAGGGGGCTGGGGCTCTTTCCCCAAAATAACCGCCCAAGTAGCCGATTGCAACACAATCTGCATACTCACGCACAGTAATCCCGATGGCGATGCTATGGGTTCGTCGCTGGCGTGGTGCAATATTCTTTTGCAATTGGGGAAAAATGTGCGAGTGATTATTCCCAACAATTGCCCCGATTATTTGCAATGGTTACTGGGTTACAAAACGCATACTTTGATTTTTGATAAAAACAAAGCCGAAGCAACTGAATTTATCGGGCAAAGCGACTTGTTTTTCTGTTTGGATTTCAATACATTTTCACGCATTGAAGAACTTGAAACGCTTGTGAAGCAAACCGAAAAACCGCTCCTTTTGATAGACCACCACCCCAATCCGGCAGAGTGTTTCAGCGTGATGGTTACTAACGAAAAAAGCAGTTCAACCTGCGAATTGGTGTACAGAACAATACAAGGCTGCGGCTACGAAAAATATATAACAACCGAAATTGCCGAGGCATTGTACGTTGGAATTATTACCGATACGGGCAATTTTGCGCATAGTTCATCTCGTCCCGAAGTGTATCACGTGGTTGCCGATTTGCTTGCCTACAACATTCACAAAAATGATATTCACGACCAATTGTTCAACGTATTTTCTTTCAATAGAATGAAACTTTTGGGCACAATGCTCAAAGACCAATTTGTGTATTTGCCTGAATATCACACCACATATATGTACATTACAAAAGAAAATCAAAAACGATTTAACTTTCAAGTGGGCGATAGCGAAGGTTTTGTGAATATGCCGCTCGCGATAAAAGATGTGGTATTTTGCGCCCTCTTTACCGAATACGACAATTTGGTAAAAGTTTCGTTCCGGTCAAAATTCGATTTTCCGGCAAACGAATTTTCGCAGGAATTTTTTAAAGGCGGCGGACATTTAAACGCTGCCGGTGGAAAAATGTATTGCTCACTGAAAAAAGCTATTTCTATATTTACGAATGGTTTGCCGAAATATAAAAAACTGTTGGACGAAACTAAGGAACGGACTGCGGAATTGTAGTTCGAATTATGAGGCTGAAAGCCTCGTAATCAATAGCGTAGGGTAACACCCTGCGAAAATATGGACACAACACAAATCAGGCTGAAAGCCTGAAATCTAAATGATTAGTTGATTTTTGCCTAATAACGTAGGGCGATTGCCCTACGTTATTGATTTTACCCCTTTTAGATGGTATTTTTGCGTTCGCATTTTACATAGGGCGATGCCCTATGCTATATGATATAAGGCTTTCAGCCTTTTGATACGAAATTTTGCAAATGCAAAATTTCGTATGCAGACAACCACCTAAAAACTAAACTCCGCCACCTTAACCCTACCATTCACTCGCTTGTTTTCTTTCGACAATTGCAGGCACACCACCTGCCGTTGCTCGTCTTTGCCGGCATATTTGGTATAAATTTCAGCCATAACCGTCGATGGTCCTTCGGATTTTACCTGCCTGTCGCCGTAATAATACACCGATACCGTGTATTTTCCTTTAATTGCATTTTTCAGCAAAAACTGTTCCGGTCCGTAGCCTTGCCACACGCCTTGGCTCATTACACCGCCAATTTTACTCCAGCGATGTCCGTAATAACACATTTCGCCGTTCGGGTCGGTTACGTGCAGGTCAATGTCGGTGTTGTTCATATTCCAATTGATAACCACACGCACATCGTAAGGCGTGTTCTTTTTCATTGTTTCGGGAATTCTGCTCGTATCTAAATTCGGATTGAGCGCAACAAGGCGTTTGATTTCCGTTTCGATAACTTCGGGAATTGCACTACTTAACTGCCAACGCTGTTTTTCATATTTGTCCCACGCAATGCAGAAATTATCCAACGCCTCTTGATTTTTGCCGTTGTCGGCTAATGCCAAAGCGTAATCGCGGTAGCTCTGCGGCTCGAATGGTCGCCATTGCACAACTTTTTTGCACACATATTCTTCCAACTCATATTCTTTATACTCTTTAAAACGATAGCCAAGCAAACGGTACAACGACGCATTTTCCAAATCCAAATCGGCAATGGAAGTGAGCACTACAAGCGCACGCTCACGGTCGCCATGCTTAAAAAACCAATCCGCCATATCGAAATAAAACGTCGGCGTGTTGATATATTCGGGGCGTAAACGCAAATACGTGGTGTAATCTTCGTTCACATTTCCGGTTAATTCTTTTATGTAATTATTGTCTTGTTTTATTGGAATTAATTTGATTTCGGGTTGCGAAACGGTACTTTTATCAGAAGCGGAATTTAATTTTTTGTTATTTGGCGCGTTATCTCGCCGTGAAGTTTCTTCCGATGTTATCTTTCTCTTTGAATCATATTCAATAGCAAAAGTTGTAGCTTGAACTGCTTGCTTTGCAATAGGAGGCGGAGGTGTAGAATAATCTGCATCTTCTTGCGTTACCGCACGTTCAGCATCTCTTGTTGCAAATGTTGCGTCTATTGCGCTCACTTCTTCTACTGTTCTCAGTACATCTTTATCAATAATCCATCCATAACGAATTTCTATTATAGGTGGAATATCGGTTTCTTCTTCCCATTCATCGGCAATCATTCTATCTCGCCACCATCTTCCATAAACCCTATCATATTCTGCTTGCATTTCCACAGGCGGTTTAATTCTGTATCGCACATAATCCCACAAAGTTTCAAGCACAATCAGCGAAGTATTGCGAGTAACAATACCGAATTTTTGCCCAAGCTGTACCAATTCTTTTTTATTTTGCTCGTAGCACATATCGAGTTCGTTGATTTTTTTCTGCGCCCATATTCGCTGCACATTTGCTTGTTGGTCAGCTTCTTTTGTGTTCAAATTAATTACAACCTTTTTTTCAACCGTGTTGCCATAACCAAAAAGCAACACCAATTCAGTTTGTCCGGCATCGGCAATTCCGGCAACAGAAAAATTGCCTTTTGCCGGCGTAGCCACCGAAGGGTACACTTCCCGCACATTCGGATTGGGTTCAATTCCCATAAAATGCAAAGTTTCAAAGAGCACTTCGTCCGGAATTTGCTCACTGAACAAAGCGTTCAAATTGATAAACTTACCGTTTGTTTGCGCCGCAATCCATTTCATCGCACTGTAATCGGCTTTGGCAGACGACACAACAGCGTGCACCGGACGTACAGAAGTTTTCGATTGTGTACCGAAACCGGCATCGCTCAATGTGGAAAGTCCGTCGGTAAAAAACAGGATTTCATCGCCCGAAATATCTTTTAAACTAATGGCGTTGAAATTCGTACCACCGTCATACACCGCCGTTTCTATTGCTTTGCGCAGTGTGCGCCAATCGCCGTTTGTGATTTTGAATGTGTCTTGTTTTCGGAGTTTGTTATTCAAAAAATAGAGATTAATTGTAAGGTTTTTCTTTTCCTTGATAATCGCGTCCAAAACCGCCAATTCCTTAGCATGGTCGCGGTACGCACCACTTAACGACACGTCCCAAATAATTGCCAAATTATCACTCCAATTCTTTTTGCGATTTTTGGCATTAATCCCACACGAAGCAAGAAAATAATTGCTTCCCTCAACCGACTGAATCAACACTTGCGGTACAGAGCGAGGGGCAGGAAGTGCAAAAATCAAGGCTTTATTTGCTTCGTAATTGTTTCGTGCGAGTGTGGCTACGTAATTTTCGCCTTGTTCGTCAAAAGTCAATTCGTTAGCCATTTTTCCCAACAATTGCGGTTTCGATTGTGGTTGCAAAACAGTGGCTTTTACCGAAAATTTCTCTATCGGCTCTTTGTACGCCATAGGCAGGCGATAGTAAAAATACCCTTTGTCGGCTGTCAATTCTTCTTCGTAACCAATTGAAATGGTGCGAGTTCCACCCGCCGGAATTGGGTAAATCCGTGTGCGGAAATTATTGCCTTCTACCCGTTCGAGCAATCCCGGGTCAACGCGCCGTTGTTCGATTTCTTCAAAAACTTGCGTGGCTTTTGCTTTCGGAACGGGCACTGCTTCACGCATTTTTCCGTTAATATCAAGCGCGTAATGGCTCACGGTTACGCCGTCGGGCATGGGAACAAGCAATTCGCCTTCAAGGATTTTATTTGTACGGTTTTTGAAAACCATTACATAGCGAGTGGTTGCAATATTCCCAACCACTTCCACCTGAACGTCAAGCGATTGCAGATATACTTCCGAATTCCCGCCGTTCACGTTCATCACAGGCAAGGTCGAAATCGGCATTTCTTCGAGCGTGGAAATATCTTTCCGGAGTTCTATAATTTCCGGTTCTTCTTCAAATGTGCCGGCTGATTTTGATTTTACAATTACTAATTGAATTATTGCGAATGTGAGGAGCAGTAATGTTGCTGCTATTAGGGAATAATGTTTTGTTTTCATATTTTTGAGAGTTTTATACCAAGGTGATTTATATTTCATGCTGGATTGCTTCGTCGTTCCTCCTCGCAAAGACGCTCTTTTGAGGATTTGTGCTAACTCCCGAAGGAGCGTCATTGCGAACGAAGTGAAGCAATCTATATTTTTCGGAATGAATTATATTTCACTTTGGCATTATGCGTTTTTTACAATTTCCAAAGATAACAATAAAAATTATTATTCTATTTGTATAGGAATTAATTTTAGGGCAAGCGCATGAAATTTTATAAATCTAAGATGTTGTTGAAAAATTTAATGAGTATCGCGGTCTTTCGAGAATTCAAGATATTCCATTTCTCAAAGAAATGGAATATCTCAAAAAAAAATTACCTTTGCACCGCAACAAAAAACAAAAATATGGCAAAAAAGAACTCTATTTATAATGTACCTAATTTTCTATCGCTGTACCGGCTGTTGTCTTTCCCGTTTGTTATGTATCTCGCTTTCAGCGGTAACGAGCAATTGTTTGCCATTTTTTTGATAATCAATCTTATTACCGATGCTTTGGACGGCATCATAGCGCGAACATTCCGGTTGCAAACCGAATTAGGCGCTCGCCTCGACGCTTTGGCAGATGTAGGAATGTATATCAGCGCTATTACAGGTATTTTTATGTTCAAGGCTGCCAATTTTGCACCGCATTTAGTGAGTTTGTACATTTACATTGGCGTTTTCGCAGGTTCGGTTTTGATTTCATTATTGAAATTCAAAAGATTTCCAAGTCTGCATTTATATTCCTCAAAAGCAGGTGGTTATCTTCAAGGAATTTTCTTTTTTGTCTTATTTATGTTTGATTTTCATGTAACATTGTATTATTTCGTGATTACGTGGGCAATTCTTGCTTTTTGCGAACAGATATGCGTACAATGTGTACTCAAAAAACCAATGTCGAACGCCAAAGGTCTGTATTGGGTATTGAAAAATAAAAATGCACAATGATACAATTGCAATTATTCTACATCATACTGTTATTTTTCTTTTTGGGTGGAATAGGTACTTATTTTGCAAATAGAAAACAAAATCCGACGGCACAAAAAAAGAATTGGCTGAAATATTTTACATACTTCTTTATTATCGCTTTTCTGTATGGAAGTATTTGTTTCGCAGAAAAAATATTTCTTTGGATTTGTTCGTTGATTGCACTTGCAGGATTAATTGAAATAATCCGGCTTCAAAAAAAGTTTCCACAAAAAAGAATTGTTTTTTACCCAATTCTTTTCGTATATGTGTTGATTTCCACTGGGTTTTATTTTTTCGGCAACTTATCGCAACCGATGGTATTATACACATTATTTACGGTTTGTACATTCGACGCTTTTAGCCAAATCGCAGGACAATTATTCGGTAAAACCAAACTATTCCCTCAATTAAGTCCGAATAAAACATACGAAGGACTGTTGGGAGGTTTGGTTATGTCTGTCGGCACTTGTTTTTTCGTCGGGAAAATGCTTGACCTGTCGGTGTTTTTGGGATTTGGCATTTGTGTATTTTCATTTGCAGGCGATTTATCGGCATCGTGGGTAAAACGGAAATACGGAGTAAAAGATTTCAGTTTGGCACTGCCCGGACACGGCGGTTTTTTAGACCGTTTCGACAGTTTTATCGTAGCCGGAGCATTTGTGTATCTGTTTCAATTGACACCGGATTTTCAATTACTGTATTGGTTTTTGTACTTGTCTTGTTTTTTTCTTGTAATCATTTTTTGCGAGTTTTTACATAAAAAAGGATTTTCTATCGAATATACACGCAAATTAGGACATTCATTATCAAGCCTATCGTGTTTATTCCTTCCGTTTTTTTTCACATCTCATTGGTATGTCTTACTATTAACAATATCTTCATTTGCAATTCTTTATATAGGAAATAGAAAACAACTTATACATTCGATTTGCTCTGTGGGAAGAAAAACTTTCGGTGCTTATGTGCTGCCCATTTCTATAGGAATTACCTATTATATATCTGTCTGGTGGCTGCAAAATAATTTGATTTTTATTGCATCAATTGCCGTTTTGGCAATAAGCGACCCTTTGGCTTGTTATTTTGGGAAAAGATTTAAATCAAAAATTTTAAATTCAGGAAAAACGATAATCGGAACTTTGGCATTTTTTCTTTCAACATTCATTATATGCGCTTTACTATTGTGGTCGCAATCGGCAGGTATCACAATCATAGGCATTGCAGTGGGCGTATCGGTTATTGTTTCTGTCGTAGAATTAATCTCGCCAAAAGGAAGTGATAATTTGACGGTGCCGCTATCGGTAATTGGTGCGTTACTGATATTTGACACAATTTAATTTGCAGGCTATTTCCTAATTTCCTGCCTTCTAATCCCAATTTATTCCATCAAATCGCTCACAATCTTATATTTCTTCGATTGCGAAAGCATTGTTTTGAGTACAACGGTAATTGGAACTGAAAGTATCATACCCACCACGCCCCACATATAGCCCCAAAACATAAGCATTATAAGCACCGTTATAATGTTGATTGAAAATGCTTTACCCATAAATATAGGTTCTAAAATAGAGCCGGTTACAATTTGAATAACTATAAGAATGGCAATCAACAAAAATGCCGTGCCGGTATTGTCGATTTGCGAAAGCGCAAAAAGCGAAAGAAATGTGGTTGAAACAATGGGACCAAACATTTGTACAAAATTTGTTACAAATATCAAAACGCCCCAAAAGAATGGAAATTTCACATCGAAAGCTATGCACGAAAGACTTACTGTTACACCGGCGAGAAGACTGACAAGAAATTTTACAATTAAGAATTTTCCGATACTTTTTTCTAAAATCAAAAATGTGCGTTTAGCCGGCGTGGAACTTTTGAAAACGGCTGTCTGCATAATTTTGCGTATATTAATAGAGCCGCTCAAAAACAAAACTACATAAAACAACGTCATAACCAACATGATGAGTGTGCGTTGTGTGAAACTTAATACTGTGGTAAACAAACCGTAAATTTTTCGGCTCAATTCAGCATTATTTTGTATATATTCGCCAATGTTGCTTCTGCTAAGATGCTCAAAACCAAGCATATCGAGAAAAGGAATAAGCATTTGATTGATTTTTTCGAGCGAATCGTACCAAAACTGTGTATCGACGCCGCTAATTTCGCTGCTGCTTAGTTGCACCAAAAGAATTAAAAATCCTAAAAATGCGAGTAAAACAATCAACACAAAAGGCATTGTAATCCAATTTGAGATGTTTTTTTTAACGCACCAACGCATTATTGGCATAAAAAGTAACGAAATTAACCCCGCCGCTACCAATGGTACAATTACAAATGATAAAAATTTAAAAACTACCAACACACTGATTATCACAATAATAAGTAGTAGTTTTTCTATTTGTTTTGTTGATTTTACGAGTTCTCGACCGTGAATGTCCATGTAAATAAATTTTTGTAAAAGTACATGTTTTTATAAAAAAATGCGTACTTTCGCGTTTTATTTTTTATTCATATTTTTAATATTTTACATAACAATGACAGGAAACATTACTTTTACTATGATTAAACCCGATGCGGTCAAAAACGGTCATATTGGAGCTATTTTAAAAATGATTACCGATGCCGGTTTTCGCATTGTAGCCATGAAATTTACACGAATGAGTGTGGCAAAAGCAAGTAAATTCTACGAGATTCACAAAGAACAGCCGTTTTATGACAAACTGATTGAGTTTATGACTTCGGGACCAATTGTAGCAGCCGTGCTCGAAAAAGAAAATGCGGTAGAAGATTTTAGAAAATTGGTTGGCACCACCAATCCCGACAATGCCGAAGAGGGAACAATCAGGAAATTGTATGCCACTTCAACACGCGAAAATGCCGTACACGGTTCCGATAGTGACGAAAACGCACTTCATGAAGGTAGTTTTCACTTTGCCACAAGCGAATGGTTCGATAAAGACGGTAATTGTATGGGATAATTTACTTTTATTTCGTACATTCAACCCACAAATGTAACTTTATAAGCAAAAAAAGACTGTTCCTTTTTTGAAACAGTCTTTTTTTATTTGTTACGGTACATTTTTACAAACTAACGCACATGGGTAATTTTGCGATGACGACGGCGTTTTTGTTGTTGTTTTTGTTTTTTGCCCATGTCAGCCTCATACTTATAGGTGTCGGCTTCCAAACCTTGGGCAACTGTTTCGTTTTCGGCGGCAAGCGCTGCTTTTTCTTCGGCATTTCTTAAATCAAGGAGTGTTGTGTTTGCTTGCAATGCTGCCGGGAAACAAATACACGCACATGCTATTGCCGCATTGCGTAGTAGGCGTTTTGTGTTACTGTTTGTTGATTTCATATTTTTTGTTTTTGTTAAATTTTATTTGCTTAAATCGAATCGCTCCATTTTTGCAAACGCTAAAATAGGAATTAAATTTTATTAACATCACAAAAAGTCAAAATATTTTTTAATAAACGAGTTTTTAGTTGACAAGTGAACGAATTATTCTGTTATTCACACCTCCCAAATCACGCCGCCACACACATTTTTGCGTGCTCCCGTAACCGATGCTAAACAATTCGCCTTGCACTGCACACGCAAAAATCCCAAATACGCAAAAATAAGCGCTTCTTTGAAATGAATAATTTCCTGTAACGGCACAATTAATGTCGATTCGGCATAGCGTTCAATAATTTCCACCAGCAACGAATTGCACACACCACCGCCGGTACACAAGGTTTTTGTGTTTTTGCCTTGCAAAGTTTTTCCAATTTGATAGCCGCAATGTTCGTAAAAAGTACGCATTATATCAAAATGGTTACTGAGCGAAGTCGAAGTACTTGTCTGCAAAATTGGCGTAATTTCTCGTTCCACCCATTCCCGTCCGAGTGATTTTGGTGCTGCTTGCGCATAAAATGGCAGTTGATTGAGTTTTTGCAGCAACTCTTGATTGCACTCGCCTTTTCGCCCTAAATTTCCATTATCATCGTAGGCTAAACCGTATTTTTGAGCATATTCATTGAGTACAATATTGGCTGCACAAATATCCCATGCAATGCGCCTTTCACCCTGTTGCATGGAAACATTGGCAAAACCGCCAATATTTAAGCAATAATCATATTGAGAAAACAACAATTGGTCACCAATGGGAACAAGCGGCGCGCCTTGTCCGCCCATAGCAACATCAAGCGTGCGAAAATCGCAAATAGTTGAAATGCCGGTGGTAGCTGCTATGTGCGCTCCTGAGCCAATTTGCACTGTCAATCCCGTTTGCGGCGTGTGAAAAATTGTTTGTCCGTGGCTGGCAATATAAGCGACTTTTATGTTGTGTCTTGCAACAAATTCATTAATACATTCACCGCAAAATTTTCCATAATCTACGCTCAATTGCTGCAATTCCAAGCCCGACATGGTAAAAGCTGCGTTCAAACGATTGCGCCATTCGGCAGAAAATTCAAAAGTTTCGGTAGCGTGTATGTGAAACGAATTTTCGGTAAATTCCACTGCGCAAAGGTCTAATCCGTCAAGCGATGTGCCCGACATTGTGCCTATAAAAATTTGATTTGAATGTATCATTTATTGATTGTTTTTGAACGCTGATAACGCAGATGACACAGATGTACACGGATTTTTATCTGCGGAAATCTGCGTCATCCGTGTCATCTGTGTTCTAAATGTAAAAATGCTTTATGTAAATTCTGTATAATCGTCTGCGCCGTAAGCGATTCCTCGCCAACGGCTTGTTTTGCATAATCGCCTGCCAAACCGTGAATAAAAACGCCATACACAGCACTTTGTTCTATACTATATTTTTGCGCAAGCAAGGAAAGAATAACACCGGTAAGCACATCGCCACTGCCGGCGGTAGCCATTCCCGCGTTTCCGCTGCTATTAAAAAATATTTTTCCATTTGGTGTACAGGTGCAAGTATAGCGACCTTTGAGAACGACCGTACAATTATATTGTATAGCAAATCGCTTTTGCGTTTCAAATCGGTCAAATGTTGAATTGTGTTTGTGAGTAAGCCGGTCAAATTCGCCCGGGTGTGGAGTGAGAATACAATTTTCGTGTAATAAATCCAAAAGTTGCCGATTACAAGCAATACTATTCAGCGCATCGGCATCAAGTATTGCAGGTTTCTTGCTGCGCAAAGCCGTTTCAACAACGTTCGTAGTTCGTTCATTCGTGCCAAGTCCGGGACCAATACCAAGTGCAGTGTAATTATCAAGTGAATTGAGTTGCGAAATAATTTCCTCATTTTCATCGCACACAGTCATAGCTTCGGGAACCGAAATTTGCATAATTGTATTGCCATGACGTGGAATATGTGCCGTGAGCAATCCGCAACCACTTGTAATACAGGCTCGTGCTGCAAGTGTGGCGGCGCCCATTTTACCAAAACTGCCGGCTATAAGCAAAGCGTGCCCAAATGTGCCTTTATGCGAAAAAGCATTTCGTTTTTTCAGCACAATATTTTCTGCCGTTACAAATTCGGCAAAAGGCATTGTTTGCGTTTCAAATTCTTTGCTCAAACCAATATCTTCGTAGTGCCACTCCCCTACTCTGTGTGAATTTTCGGCAAACAAAAATTGTAATTTCGGGTATTGAAACGTAATCGTATCATCGGCTTCAAAAACGGTATTTTCGGTAGGCGTAAGTTCGTCAACATACAAACCCGAAGGTACATCTATGGCAATTTTTCGAGCCTTGAACATGTTGAGTTTTTCAATAATTCCTTGCAATGTGCCTTCAATTGCACGATTAGCGCCGCTTCCGAAAAGCGCGTCAATAATTATTGCTGATTGCGGAATTTCGGGAATTTGTTTGGTAGTTTTCAATTCACAAAGTTGAATGTGTGAATAGTTTTTTGATAGCACACCGAGTTTTTTCAAATTTTCAACACAATCAACACTTGTTTTTTCATTGTGAGGAAGAAAAAACACCTGAACATTTTTATTGAAATACGTCAACAAACGAGCAACCGCAAAACCGTCGCCGCCATTGTTGCCGGTGCCGCAAAAAATGTAAAAATCGTTTGCATCAGGCACAATTTCAAGTAGTTTATCAACAAAAGCCTGAGCAGCCCGTTCCATTAAATTAATAGACGAAATTGGTTCGTACTCAATGGTATAAGCATCGGCGGATTTTATTTGAGAGGTAGAAAGAATCATATTAGGAGTTAGGGATTAGGAAATAGGGAATAGGGGGTTGCAAAATTTTCGTAGAACAAAGGTAGGAATTTTTTCTCAAATAGTAACTTTATACAAGTGATTCGATAAAATAGTAGTTTTTGCATAGTTATACATTAAAAATGTGTTTGTCTGTAAAATTTTACTATGTTTGCGTTGTTGTTGAATTATTTATAAATGTATAAAAAATGACTAAAATTTATTCATATGTTTTGAGGCAAGATTGTGGTTCTGCCCCAAATCCATTTGGCGGAATATGCACTTTAACTATATGTAAACCTGTTATAAGACGTAATGCTCAAAAAGGCGATTGGATTATTGGCTGTGGTTCTAGCAGAGTTAAATTGAAAGATGGGAAATTTAAGAATTTCTCAGATAAAATTGTTTATGCAATGAAAATCACAGACATAAAAACATTAAAAGAATATGATGAATATTGTCGCTCATCATTGACAACTAAGATTCCTCAGTGGAATACAAAAGATTATCAATTACGTATTGGCGATTGTATTTATGATTATTCAAAAGGAGAAAAATCTGTTTTAAGAGAAAGCGTTCATAAAGAATGGAATAAGCCAACAGATGAAAGTGGTATAAATGCCCTGCTTTCCAATTGTTTTTATTATTTTGGAGTTGAAGCACAACCATTACCACCAGAATTAAAAGAATTGATAAAGAAAAATCAAGGACACAAGAAGATTGAAAGAATTGACCTAATTGAAGATTTTGAAAAATGGATTACACAATTTGAGAAAAACAAAGTTTATGCAGACCCTCAAATGCGTTGGTTCTATGATAGGGAAATAACAGATAAAGAACTTGTCGCTTGTGCAAAAAAATGCTTAAATGATGATAAAAATGAATCCGAAGAAACAATATGTTAAATTCAATTTTTGAAAATATGCTCTCCCGCTACCAAATCGCCACAAAAGACGATTTGACGCACTTTGTCCCGCAGGGACAGCACTTTATTAACCGTAGGATTTATCCTACGGACAGCAAATACAACTAAGTTCAGTCCCGCAGGGACGACACATAAAAACACACAATTATGAGTTATGTCAACATAATGATTCACGCCATTGTCCGCACTTACAAAAGTGAGCAAACTTTGCCAACAGACGATAAAATAAAATTTTTGTATCAGGAAATGTGGGGTATAATCAAAAATAAAGGCGGTTATTTGTATCGCATCAACTCTATGCCCGACCACGTTCATTTGCTTTTTACAATGCCTGCAACTATCTCGTTGTCGGAATTTATGCAAGCATTAAAAGGTTCTTCGAGCAAGATTATTAAGACCAAAGAAGGTTTTGAAAATTTTAAAGCGTGGGGCGAAGGATATGCCACTCTCTCAAAAAGTATGGAAGATAAACAAAAGATAATCTGAGGAATTGAAGATAGCTAACAAATCAATATAAGTGTCTGATTATAAAACAGCAACAATCTGTTCGCAAATAAAGAGTAACAAACAAGTAACAAGACAACCGTTTTTTATAACTCTTACGAAGTTTCTCTTTCACAAAGATACTATTATCTTTGAAAAAACAATAGCCGATTTTAATAGCTGGGTGCATTTCAAATATTTTCGTACTTTTACCGCAAGTCAAACCATTTACAATGGCACACAAACAAATCGCCCTATGCGTTTATTTTGTCGATAGTTATTTCTCAAAAACCAAGCCGAACAACTTGTGAAAAATCGGCGAAACCCTCTCTTTAATGTTAAGAATTTGAGGCAAGCAAAAAACAGTTATCTGGGTAACAAAAACTCATGTGGCAGAGTGCAACGATGTTGAAATTAACGAGGATTATTGACTCATAGAATTGCCAAAAAGGATATTTTCCGAAGAAAATGATTTCGGAATTACACCTTGTAATCCCTGAAAAATAGTGTAATTTTGTATTACGAAAATTAACATATTCTTTGAGTTTTTTGTATATTGCACTGTCTGTTATTGTAATAGTAGTTCTACGAAAAAAAGATAATTAGTTACATAAAAATACCATGTTCGTAATGAAACCAAATCAAATTCCCCTTCCACTTTTCCTGACAGTATTGAATGTCATTGTATGTGCCATTACTTTCATTTGGATAGTTTTTCCTAATTGTTATTTTGGTTTAACTGCTTTGCAGTATATGTTATTTTTAAGCATTTTTGGCATATTATTTGCATTGCATATCATTATTTTTTTGAGAAGAAAAACAAAAAAACTTCAAATACTTTATCCGCTTTTAGTAGTAATTTTTTATGTGGGATTGTTGGTAGGTGCTAATATAATTTAGAAAATAAAAAAATCTAATGAAGAAGAATATATTCCACCGTATGGCAATCGTTATCTTTATCGAGAAGAACGGTATTATTATTTGGACGACAGACCAATACGATGTTTAGAAAAGGAAATTGACAGCAGAGATGATGATATTGCTTCTACACCAAATAAGTCTATAGAATTGAGAACGGGAATTGAATACTATGAGGAAGGCATGAAATTGTTGAAAAAAATGAAAGGTGTGAAAATATACAAACAATGAAAAAAATAATAATCATACTAAGCACAATTGCATTAATCGCAAGCAGTTGCGGGCAAACAGAGAGTAAACAAAAACATCTAAGCGAAAATGCCGAAGATACCTTACAAAGTATTGCGAAAAAGATACAAAAAAAGCATATTGATTATAACAACAAACTTCATGAAAAATTCCAAAATTATACAGAACATTACGGAAATTGGATGAATACGGAATATTATCAAAACATAGACCATATTGGTTTGGGCGTTGTCAATCCCAAAGATTTTCACTTTTATTTTATTGCCGACACAATTAATATGGAAAAAGTAAAAATAGAAGATATTGAAGTACAGGAATTTTTGATACCTTTAATTTGGAAACCAGGGTATAAGATTTTTTATATGACGGTTGTTGGAATTTCTGAAAACTTCTATCAAGTACGAGCCAATAATGAAATGACGGTTTGGGTTAATAAAAATGAGTTTGATTTTTACACTTGGGAAGATTTGTTAGAAAACGCCTTGTGTATTTTGTCTGATGTTATTTACAAGGAAAAAAATATTTCTTCAAAAGTTGTTGATTTTTTACCGGATGAATCTAAATTTGACTTAATTGTGGAAAAAGTAGAAGGAAATTGGGGGTATTGCCGAGCCGAAAACTTTGAAAATAATGAGATAAAAGGTTATTATTGGGTACGTTGGAAAGATGAAAATAATACATTACTCATACGACCGATTTTTTTAATGTAAAATAAATTTGTAATGAAAAAAACAATAATCACACTAAGTGCAATTGCACTAACAGCAAGCAGTTGCTGGCAAGCAACGGAAAAACAGGCAAAAACGCCAAACAATGAAAATGTTGTAAAACAGGAAGAAAAATTTGTTTTTGACGATGATGAAGCCGAAAACTTTGAGGACACAACCAAAATACCCATTTTAGAAAATGTAAAAACAATACTGATTGACCGTTCTTATTTTGAAAAAACAGAAAAAGGAGTTAAACAAATATATCATTACGATAGTGAGTATGGTAAATATGGAATTACAGAACTGAATACTTTGGGATTAACTTCCAGCAATTCTTTTGTGTATGATAATATGGTGGTTTCATTTTCGATTATTGCCGAAATTAAGTTGTATGACAACATTCTCAGTTTAATCATTCGTGGAGATACAGAACATTCTATGGGAATTTGGTTGGTCAATTATAATAAAAATGATATTGTGGACGGTTTTTATAGGTATGTTTCCTCTTATCCAATAGGATACGACGAATGGGCTGAAAGCGCAAGTTGGACAACTTCTGTTATTCACACACAACCTAAGCCATACATTAAACAGGAATCCGTCAATTGGGAAATCCAAGAAAACAGTAGGATAGCAATACTTGAATCGGGCGAATTTGAAGTACTTCAAACAGTTCAAACAAAATATGAAATGTGAAATACAAAAAATAATGAAAAAAATAACAACCATTTTTAGTGTTCTTGCCCTATTTAAAACAGGCGATTTCGCAGGAAACGGATTATTTCACCTTAGGTACTATAATTGAAGTTGTCAAAGAACTGACAGGTAAAAAATTCGGTTTACCACAATATGCCATCGACAATGTTGATAAGGAGAAAATTCTTGAAGCGAAACAAAAAGTAGAACGGTTCTTCAAAAAATTATATAAAGAATGAGTACCAACAAAATAAAACGATTTTTAAAATGGCTGCTATTAATTGCTGTTTGGCAAATTTTAGCTATTTTGCTGCTGTTTTTGCTTGTACAATGCGCCTATTATGTAGAAGCAAGACCACATATAGTTATTTCGGATTTTTTGTTTGCATGTTGCTGGCACCATAAAGCACCAAGCCTGTGGTTTGTTGGTGTGTTATATGTTTTCGCTATGCTTTTTGTGGGCGGATTGATGTATTTGATAGCGAAAAAACAGAATAAAAAATGAATGTAATGAAGAAATATTTACTATGTTTAAACTAAATATAAACCGCCTACAAAGGCATAAAAACTAAAAAATATGGGACTTTTTGACAAATTTAAGAAGAAAGACAAAACTGCGGCAGTTTTAAACCAACAAATAGTAGAAGAAATATTCCTACAATTGAAGTTATTGAAGAAAACCACCCATTGACAATTGACCAAACAACCGGAATAACATTTGAAAGAGCAAAAGAAATTGTTTGGACGATTTTACACGAATGAAAAATGCCCGCCGATAATCATATTCCTCTTTTTTGGTTTAAACAAACATCACAATAATAAAAACAATGGCAAACGAACACACAAAAATCATCAACAAAATTGCAAAAGAAAAATTTACACCTTTTGGAATAGTGCAAAAAGGCAGGTCGCGAACTTGGATAGACGATAATGGTTGGTTTACTACAATCATTGAATTTCAGCCGTCAAGTTATTCAAGAGGTTCATATTTGAATGTTGCTGTAAATTTTAATTGGCATGAAGAAGATTGGGAATCTTTCGATTTGTCTTATCATAGCGACGGAAGCCGAGAAGGTGTTTATCTGAATAAATATAACCCTTTAAACCTGTTCAAACGAGACATTGGCTGGGTGGATTATGAACCCGAAAATGAAGAATATTTTATAAAAATAATTGAGTTATACTGCGATGTTGCAATCAAAAGAGTAAAATATTTCAGAAAAAAACTGGCGACACTTCGTAAAGCAAGAAGATTGATTTTAAGAACAGAGTTTTGCAGCGAAGAACTGTGGGGAAGTTATCATAAAGGCACAATTTGCGGATTGACAGGCTGCCGCTACCGACAAAAGAAATATTACAAAAGATTATTGAACGAGGTGCGTGATGCAAAACTTGATTTTGAAATTGAAGCGAGAGAGTGTGTGGAGCGTTTAATACAGTATGATTTAGACACGTTTAAGAAAGAAATCGAAAAAATAATTTTAGAAACACGGAAATTAAAAAAGTTGCCTGAATTGGAAATTACATTGTAAAAAACAAATAAAAATGAAAAAAATACTAATCATAGTAAGCACTCTTGCGATAATTGTAAGCAGTTGCACACAAAAACAAAATATACCTGCCGATGCACAAATGATAGCGCACTTTGAATTGAACAAAACACTCTTTGAAGAACTGCGCTCAATGATAGAAAATGACACTTTACGCAGTTTCCCATTGACTTATCACGATAAAAAAGAAGGTAAAGTTTTACACATATCGCAGGAAAGAGAATTGGAGTACGATACTGTAATGAAGAAAATTCAAGTTGCGGAGTTTTGGGCTTTTTCCCCTTTTTCCCCTTTTCGTGAAAACTCTATTTTATTCTTTCATTCAGGGAAAGGCGATGCAACGTGGAGCATAGATAAAGGGTTTGAATATGTTTTTGATAGAACGAAAGAAGAAGGTAAGAAATTTACAGAAATGGAATTGTATGATGCAGTTTTTGAAAAATGGGTTAATCAATGTGAATACTACAAAAAAATAAATGACAATTGGAATTTATTTATTTTTTATGACAGATAATGCTAAAAACAATAAAAAAAATTTAAAATGAATTATTATGAAAGTTAGAATATTTTGGTTGATTGTATTGAAAATTATACTATGCTACTCGTGCGTGGGCGTTACGGATTACCAATTTAGTGAGCGTTTTGAGGAATATACCGGCTTGCCCTTTCCTGCTTCGGGAAAAATAATAGAAAAAGCAGATAACGGTTTTGCGTTAGACTCTCATTATTGGGGCACTATTGAAATGGATTCGCTTGATTATATGAAAATCTTGAACGAAATTCAAACACGTTGCGATTCATTGGTAACCAATCCCGACGTAACGCGTTGTAGTTTCTACCTCGATGAATATGCACATCACGAATATTGGGCGCATTTTGATGAATACCGCGATGGTTACGGAAGAAGGTTTTCCCTATCGTTTCATAAGAACGAACGGTTTATTCGTTGTAATATGGAAAGTATTTGAAATAATATAAAAATCAAAAAAATAAATGAAAATGAAAAAAATAAAAACAGTATATACAGTATTAATTCTTTGTGTAGCAATTTTCAGTTCGTGTGTAGAAACTTTTGAAACGGTTGATACCAAATCGTTCAATGAAAAAATAGCAGGCAGAACAGATATTAAAACACCAGAAGAATTGATGAAACTGTATTACGATTACGATTGTTCACAAGACGAAGGAAATCCTACAATAACAACTCGTGTGCGTACTATTGGCAAAAACAAATATAAAATCACATTAATTCATGAAGGCTTTGCCGACGATTCGCAGGCTGGCGGAAAAATTGTGATGACAGCTCAACAAACAGGCGCAACGTGGATTGTAACCAAAATTAAAACTAATTGGAAGTGTTGGGAAGACAGAGGACACACATATTGGGGAACGGGGCGATGCTCGTAATATGAAGTTTTAATAAAAAATAAAGCAACAAACAAAAATACAAACCGTCCGAAATGGATATAAAAACAAAATAGTATGACAAATCGAGTCTTTTTGACAAGAATTTCGGAGAAAGAAACAGAAACCTTATTTGAGGCACATCTTATACCTGTTTTTTGGCTTACTTTGCTGAGCGCACGCATTGTGAAAAAACTAAGAAAAGAAATTGCTCGCAATGCGAATAAAGAAGAAGCGTTACTGATAAAAATTCCGAAACAAAAATTCATAAGAAACACAAACACAGGGAAAAAATATTTTAAAGAAATCTATACAGAACGAGAGAATTTATACCACGATTTTGTAAAATATTTAGACGAGAAATTCAACGAAAACGATATATTGGAGTTGAATATAATTGAACTCGCACATCGCGATGAAAATACCAAGTATCTATTAGAGGACATAAAAGATGCGGTTGAAGATATGCAGGGAGGATTTTATATCTCAAATCAAAATATTTTCGAACCCAACGAGGGCTGGTGCGGCAGTTTTGTGGGTAGCGATGATTTGTTGAGCAACCAATTCCGAAGTTTTTCGGCAGTTTATGCAGAATGTTACGAAAGAGAAAAGGCTGCAATAGAATTATACAACCTGCAAGAAGCACAAGAAAAAGCAAAGAAAGAACGAACAAGAAAGAAAGACGGCATTTTTCTGACTGTCTCCTGCGGGGTTTTTGTCGGCATAGGAATTTTCATTCTTATAAAAGACCCGAGTGAACTATTTTTGGCAATAAGTACGATAGTTTTTTTCGGAATTGGTTTATTGGTTGGAATATGGAAATTAAAATCGTAATGAAAAAAACAATAATCATACTGAGCATATTTGCGTTCTTTGTGAGCGGTGGCATGCAAACAACGAATGCACAAAACGCCGATTCTTCACAAATTGACAAACTGACCGACGCTTTAAATAAGAGCGGGAAAAGTTTTACATTAGCCGACGGCACAATAATAATTGACTTTCCGAAAATCAATCCGGCTATGCCGACACACAATTTTTATAATAATGCTCCTCCTGCAACAAAACAGTATGGAAGAAAAGCTCCCATTTATATAATAGTTATTGCCTTAATCGTTTTGATATATGTGCCTTTGCAATTGTACTACACTGTGAGATTAAAAAAGATACGAAAAAAAGATTTTAAAGAATTACAGATATTTAAGCAACAAGCGCTCAAAATACCTGTCGATTTGAATGACTGCAAAATAAAACAGCATATTTACCGTGAAACGGCAGAAACAGAAGCAACAGACAGGTATGAGGCTCTTGATTATATTTTCTTGAACAAACAACCTAAACGCAACACGATAGAACAGCGTTGTTGTGAGGTAACATTCAAAGCAACAATCAACGGCAACGCCGAAATATTTTGTGTTGACATTCCCAAAGACGAATTTCCGCTCCGTATTTTGTTCCAACAACAAAAAACAACGTATCTTTATGTAGATGAACAAGATACGGAAAACTTTTATTTTGATTTGGAGTTTTTGAAATTTGAAGAATAAAATAACAATAAGCAGATACGATTTTTCTCAAAAAAAAGTATCTTTGTTTCGATTGCGGGTGTGAGTTTAGAATAAAAAATTAATATAGTATGGCAAGCATCAAATTAGGAAATATTTTTGAAATCAATACACCCCTCGGAAACGCATATCTTCATTACATTTATAAAGATAAATCGTTGGGCGATTTAATAACTTTTTTTAATCCTAACAAGCATTAATCAACGGAAAAGGAGGTTAAAATGAAAACAGAAAAAAATGAAACCCTTAAAATCGTACATAGAAAAAACAACTATTTTTTTGTATTAGTTGTACTTCTTGGTATGACAGGTTGTATTATTAGCGCAGGAACACACGGCTCTCTAAAAGGTTATGACTATGAAATATCAAAATATGAATTGGAAAAAATCATTCATTATGTAATTGATGAAAATCCCAAAATTCATAGAGGTGATTCTATAGAATATTCAGATTTTCATCACGATTCTGTTCTTAATTATTATAATGACAGAATAAATTATATAACAATAGGAATAGAAACAGATAAGGGAAAAAATAGCTATACTTTTCGTTATTATGGCGATACTGTTTATTGGAATAATTCAAAAACATCAAGAATTTTTATTTGCTACGCTTATGATGAATTTGGTAATGGAGGGAGCGAAGGTAATGGTGGATTTAGATTTAAGGAAAAAACATTAGAATATGTGCTTGAAATTTTTGAAAAAGAGTTAGTAAATAAAGTTAATGAAAAGTTAAATAATAAGGAAAATACCATTGACACAACTATTGTGGCTATACAACCCGTAGTAAAACAAAACAATTCGACACAACATGAACAAAAACCGGTAGAGAAAAATTCAAATCCTACTCCCATTGACCTTAGCAAACTTGTGGAAATCAATGGGGTACAATGGGCAACCTGCAACGTAGATGCTCCCGGCACATTCGCAACCAAACCGGAAGCTCCCGGTATGCTTTACCAATGGAACCGTAAAAAAGGGTGGGCTGCTACCGATAATGTAACCGGTTGGGACGCTACTATTCCCGGAGCCAACGGCAATTCTTGGGAAAAAGCCAACGACCCGTGTCCTTCCGGTTGGCGAGTACCTACCAGAGAAGAAATTGAAACACTGCTCGATGAAGACAAAATGAGTAACGAATGGACAACCGTAAATGGCGTAGATGGTAGAAGATTTACCGACAAAGCTACCGGCAACTCTATCTTCCTGCCCGCAGTAGGCTCCCGCCGGGGCAAAAGTGGTACGTTCAGCGCCACATGCTCCTGCGGCAGTGTGTTAGACTACATATACACATGCTCGTGCGGCTTTTATTGGAGCAGTACACTAAACAGGAAGTACTCGTACATCTCCGGACCGCAAGCGTACTACTTGAGCATCGACAGCGACAGCGTGCGGAGCTACGGCTCCAGGCGGACACCCGGCTGCTCGGTTCGGTGTGTGGTAGAATAGGTTTGACTGTTTTGACAAACTACAAAAACAGACAAAATGCCTGCACTTAACAAACGAAATTTTATGTTTCAATCCAAATAAAACAAAATAACAAACCCTAAAAACAGAATAATTATGAATTTTTTAACAAAAATCTTCGGTAAAAAAACCGAAAACAGAACTGAACAGAAAATTGAAAACAAAGAACTTACGGAGGACGTAAAACAGCTGAAAAATGTAGAAAAAATAAATCCATTCAAATCAAGCGTTGTAAAAACGGATTTTGGAACAGTAAGCACTTTGATTGCGGAAGTTGGAATTTCGGAACACGGCTCTATCAATTTTGAAAATAAAACGCTTTTGGCAAACTATGTGTATGCCGAAGACGAAACTTACAAATTGGTTTATACCATTATAGACAACGAGGGAAACCACGAAAGTTTTGCGGAAGACGACGGTATTTTACCAACATTGTTCGTAAGCCCCGAAAATGAAGCATACGTTTCTGTTGTGCCGTACCACCCCGACAAAGAATTGGAAATAAGCATTCCCATTTTCAATAGAGAAAATACCGAATTGCCCAAAGGAAACAGACCTTTTACAGGCGATTTTATCGGCACAACAAATCAGTTTTCCATACTTTACGATGTTGATATTTGGTCGGACGGTAAGCCCGACAAACTTCTTGCCATTGAATTTAAAAACGGAGTGATTAAGAAAAAGCATAATGTCAAAATTCCGTTGCCAAGAAACAATAAAATTTTTATTGCCGACAACGAAATTCATTTGTTGGCAAGCGACGGGAAAAGTTGGTTGCACCGGCAAATTGACGAAAAAGGAAATACTATTCGTGAAAGGAAAATTCAAGCACATTCAAAATATTTTCATCAAATATTGAGCTTGTCGTTTGAAAAAGAATCGTATATTTTATGCGGGGGAAAAGGGAAAATTTTAGTCGAAATTATTTCGGCAAACGGCA
Source organism: Bacteroidota bacterium (assembly GCA_009786075.1). Taxonomy (GTDB): domain Bacteria; phylum Bacteroidota; class Bacteroidia; order Bacteroidales; family UBA1715; genus WQTX01. Next base: position 52,179 of record WQTX01000007.1, read on the forward strand.
CATGCGAGAGTAAAGAATTGGCAGATATTACCGATAGTTTTTACAACACTTGGAAGCCGGTAAAAATTGCCGAAGACACGTATGTTACACGATTTAACGGCGAGTTTGGCAATGGTTGGTTTTCCATAAAAAACGACCAACTTTTGGAACTGTTTTACAGCAAAAACGAAAAAGGTTATAAAAATGTGCTAACAAATGGAATTTTACCAATGAATAATGAACATTTGGCTATTGCGAGCATCAACAAAACAATCGACAATGCGTATGCCGTAGTTTTTTATCCTATGACCGAACAAGGAGTGAACAATAAAGAATTGATACTGTTAAATCGGGAATTGAAAAATGGATAACAACAAATAAAATCACACATGAAAAAACTTTTTTTTAAATTTGAGGAATGTGATTGTTATCGCAATTTGCCTCGCAGGAATAAGTAAGGTTAAGAACAGACCAATTTACGAGGAGTGGACAACGATGGCGAAACTTGAAAAGTAGAAGAAAATAAAAAAATGGTTTTGCTGTGTTTTTGCTATTTATAAGAAACATTTTTTATAGAATAATGCTATTTACAAGAAACATTTTCATATCTTTGCAGTTGATGTTATTTAACAACAAATAAATAGTCATTAAAATCAAAAAAATAAAAAGTATGAATGTGATAGAAACATTAAAGCACATTGACAGACATAAAACTGTCCCGTCCTAAAATAGGTGGTTCTTCGTCATATTTGCTGATAAATTTCATTTTGGCTGTTTTTTGTAATTATTTGATTTTTAGTGAATTAAGTTGCTTTTTTGTTTTAATATCTCGATATTTTTTCGTATCTTAGAAGTCTAAATATCAAGCATTTAACAACAAAATGAGTAAGTTTCAAATTACAAATTTATTTGCTTTTCCTTCGTTAAAATACCAACCAATCTTCATTTCAAGTGAGAAAGTGATATTGGAAGCCGAAGTTTCAAGGAAAACAGCTGTTTGCCCCGTATGTAAAAAAATTAGCCGGTACAAACACAGCCATTATACAAGAGTAATACGCGACCTTCCGGTTTGTGGAAAACAAACATATATACGCCTGAAAACCAGACGATTTAAATGCAGAAACGAACGCTGCAAGAGATTGATTTTCAGCGAACAACTCGCAGAATTTACTCCATACTGACGACTAAGTAACCGGGCACGAGATATGCTGACTCGAATTCTGATAGAAATATCAGCAAATAAAGGGGCTGTTATATCAAAATATATTGCCATAAACATTAGTAGTTCAACCTGTTTGCGATTAGTTCATTCTCTGAAACTGCCCGCTTTCGGTCAAATATCTCACTTGGGAATTGATGACTGGGCACTGCGAAAGGGGTGTAGTTACGGCACTGCACTTGTAGATATGGATACCGGCAAAGTAATAGATTTGCTGCCCGGACGTGATGGCGAGAATCTTTACGAGTGGCTTGGCACTCAAAATGGGATTAAAACAGTCAATCGGGATAGAGCCGGTTCATATGCAAGTGTTGTTTCAAAGGTTAACCAGAGCGCAGAGCAAATCGCAGACAGGTTCCATTTGGTAAAAAACTTATCCGAATGCGTGGAGTCTATCATATTCAGCAACCACACCGCTGCTTGACGAGTGAATGACAGCGTTTCCTATTCCCTAATCCCTTGTTTCCTAACTCCTCAAAAAATCTTTTCCCCCGGACTCGAGATTTAACAGGTTTTCAAAACCTGTTAAGTCTAACCAGTCTAACCCTGAAACAGACCTTAAAGAATTAGTAAAACAGCGTTACAATGATTTGGCACTGGTGTACGATGCAAAATCAAAATGCTGTTGCAATCCTTATGCACCCGAAATGCCCTCAAAAAAAGTTTATACAATAATGAGCGAGGATTACACGAAACTCAAAGGCTACGAGCCTGACGCAGATTTGGGCGTTGGTTGCGGACTTCCAACCGAATACGCAGGAATAAAAGAGGGCAATGTTGTTGTAGATTTGGG
>WQTX01000008.1 GCA_009786075.1 Bacteroidota bacterium
CATAACCGATGCTGCAATTCCGGTATTTCGATTGCCAAAGGTTTTGAGATTGCTCAACGTGGTGTGGTTAAAAGCAAACCGCCCGCCATGAAAAGCAGCCAAATAACCGTTGCAATTGGCAAGCACCGTATTGAAACAATCAATGTGCGCATTGTGCGCAAAAATTGCGTGCGAACCTGCATTGTAAATCTGCGAATTTTCTATACGCAGGTTTATTGGCGCTTGTCCGCCTTGCAGTAGCACGCCATTGGTGGCACATTTTATATGGGTGTATGAAATAAGATTGTTTACACTCATTTCTTCAAAAATAATACTCCCCCACTGTCCGGGCAAAAGCTGAAAACTTTCTTCAAGGCGGTCGGTGGTAAAAACAACAGGATTGTTCAACGCACCTTTCGTTTGCAACGAGCCTTGTACAATAATATTCGCCCGATTGTGCAAATACACATTTACCCCCTCCTCAATTGTAAGCGTTTTACCGGCATCAACCACCAGCGAATCGAATATCACGTATGGTTTTCGTCCGCTCCATGTGGTGTTTTCGGTCAGTGTTTTACCTTTCAGCACGTACGCATCTTGCCCCCAAGCGGCAAGTATAATTTTATCGTAGCGATTGTTGTAACGAAACAAAATAGAATCTTTGTGAAAACGAGGTGTGTCGGCAACATTTTCAATCAATTTTGCCTGTATAAATATAAATAAACTGTCGCCGGCAGCAAGTTCCATGCCCTTTACCGACCGACCACTCACGCCATTGACATTCATAAAAAATTCATTGCGCTGCGATTGATTTATGTAAATTTCATCAATCCGCACCGTGCCTTTGTTGCGGTTATACACTTTAAATAAGTGTGTTATACTTCCCCGTTCGGTAAAAATAGTATCGAAAATGATAGTGTCCGACGAAAAATGCAATCTATCGGTAGCCGATGTTGAATAAAAATCTTTTTGACAGGAAAATATGGCGCAACATAGCGATAAGAACAAAACAGCAACACATAAGAGTTGTGGAGTACGATATAATTTGTGTGTCATAAGTATTTTAAGATAGATAGATTGCTTCGTTCCTCGCAATGACGCTTTTTTGTCCATCATTGCAAGGAACGAAGCAATCTCATTTGTTTACAAAAGTAGCGTTTTTATTGAGATAGAAACGTAGAAAAATCTAAAATATTTTTTCGCCGACAAACTTTTCCAAAGTTCTAAACTTTGGAAAAGTTGCTTTGAAAAAAATAATTTGCAGTTAATTTACATTTCGACAAGCTCAATGTATCGCAATTTACAATTAATATATATCTTTGCACCACCCGTAACATTACTTTTGAAAAAAAGCAAATTATGACGAACCCTAAAAATGACCCGATACATACAATTGATGCGTTGCAATACAGCCTTCAACTTTTTGATAACATGAGCAAAAACAATTTGCAGTATGTTTATCGTGGGCGTTTTACACAAAAAATTTCCGACAATATTATTAGCATTGCGCAACATACAATTGATGCCTCGCTGGAATCGCCACAGGTGCGCAAACGAATTTTTACAATTTTGGTTGAATGCTTGCAAAATATTTTGCGCCATCAATTGACTGCCGAAACGCAGGAATTGCTGTCCACTGCGGAGCGTTCGGGGATTTTGGTGTTGCAAAAAAAGGACACGGTTTTTCAAATCACGTCGGGCAATGTGATTGAAACAGCGCTTATGCCAACGCTGCAACAATTACTCGAAAAAATTAATTCTTTCAACAAAAAAGAACTCAAACAACTGTATTTGGAAGTGCTTGGCGGCTGTACCGTGAACGATAAAGGCGGCGCAGGTTTGGGCTTGATTGACATTGCCCGCAAATCGAATACCGAACTTTCGTATAAATTTCAACCGATTGACGACAAATATGCATTTTTTTATCTGCACACAACTATTTCGTACCACAATCACTCAAACCAAAACGTTGATTTTGAAACCATTCAAGATATTCATCATATTGTAAATGAGCAAAATATAATGCTTGTGTACACCGGAAAACTCAATCAGGAAAATTTGATAAACCTGCTTTCGATTACCAACGGGCTGCACTATGGCGAATACGATATGAAAAAAAAGGTGTTCAATATAATGGTTGAAATGCTGCAAAATATTGTAAAACACGGCACAAAGCAACATGAAAACGACAGCGGCAATCCTGCAATTTTCTACGTTTTGGAAACCGTCAACGCCTTTATGTTAAATTGCGGAAATTATATAGAAAACTCCGTCATTGAAAAATTGACCGGCAGCATTGATTACGTAAATAGCCTCACCGGCGAACAGTTGAATGAATATTACATTGCACAATTACTTAATTTCGAGATTGATACACACAAAGAATCGGGTTTGGGAATTATAGATTTGCGTATAAAAAGCGGCAATACAATTGCATATCATATAATACCAATCGACGAAAAAATTTCGTTTTTTACTATGCAGGTAATGGTGGCGAAAGTTTTGCATTAATTTGGGGCGTTGAGAAATAAACTCTTTTTAAATACACAAAAATCATAAGTTGTTAATTCAAGTCTTTTGTGTATTTTTGTAGAATTCGTTTTACAAAATTGTATGAGCAAAAAATTCTCAATCCCCTCATTCCTGAAACCCGAAATTGCGCAGGTTGAAGCACTGTTTCACAAAGAATTGCGTTCATCGTCGAAACTACTGACGATTATTACCCGCTATGTTATAAAAACCAAAGGCAAACAATTGCGTCCGCTTTTGGTGTTTTCGGCAGCAGGCATGGTGGGCAAAATCGGGAAATCGACCTATTCGGCAGCCTATATGATAGAATTGATGCACACCGCCACTTTGGTGCACGACGATGTGGTGGACGATGCCGCAAAACGCCGCGGTTTTTTCTCAATCAACGCTCTTTGGAAAAATAAAATAGCCGTGCTTGTTGGCGATTATTTTCTCTCGAAAGGGTTGCTCTATGCCATTGATAACAACGAAATTGAAATGCTGCGCATAATTTCGCACGCCGTGCGGCAAATGAGCGAGGGCGAATTGTTGCAATTGGAAAAAGCGCGAAACCTGTCGAGCACCGAAGAAATTTATTATGAAATAATTCGTAAAAAAACGGCTTCGCTTTTTGTGGCGGCAATGCAATCCGGCGCAATCTCAACCGGCACGTGTAGCGATGAACAACGCTCTACTTTAACCAAAATTGCCGAACTTTTGGGCATTGCATTCCAAATAAAAGACGATATTCTTGATTTCAGCACACAAGCACTTACCGGCAAAACTGCGTGGAACGATTTGAAAGAGAAAAAAATGACCCTTCCCTTACTCTACACTTTGCAACAATTGGACGCTACGCAGGCAAAACAATTGCGCAAAGCACTTAGTTCGCACAAAAACAAACACGAAAATCTTAAAAAAATAGCAGAAACAATCATACAAACCGGCGGCATACAATACAGTATACAAAAACTCAACGAATTGTGCGACAAAGCATTAGACTTGTGTAAAACCTTTCCGGCAAATCAATATAATGCTGCGCTCGGCGAATTAATTGAATTTGTGAAAAAATAATTCAATGCAAAAACCAACACTATATATTATAATTTTCGCAGCCCTACTGCCCATTGTTTTTTGCCTCGATATTGTGTTTGGCAGCATACACATACCCTTGGAGCAGGTGCGGTGTTTTTTGTTTGGTTCCGATTGTAACCCTGTGCACACTACCATAATCGAAAACATTCGCATACCGCGAGCGTTGGTTGCTTTGCTCACAGGCTTGGCATTGCCTATTTCGGGTTTGTTGATGCAAACGTTTTTTCGCAATCCGCTTGCCGGACCCGATATTTTGGGTGTGAGCACCGGTGCAAGTTTGGGCGTAGCTCTGTTTTCGCTTGCGGGTGGTTTTGGCGGTATTTTGGCAAGTCAAAATTTTACCGTTTTGAGTGGATTTGGTTCGGTAGCGTGTGCAGCGGCAGGCGCAATGTTGATTATGGGTTTAATACTTATTATTGCCCCAAAAATGCACGACACCTCTACCCTGCTTATTGTCGGCATTATGTTTAGCAGCATCACATCGGCAATTGTGAGCATTTTGCAATATATTTCCAATCCGCAGGAAATTCAGCAATTCCTATTGTGGACTTTCGGCAGTTTTTCGGGTATTCCCATGGTAAGCATTGGCGTTATGGCAAGTATTGTCATTCCTGCATTGCTCATTACATTTGCTATGCAAAAATCGCTCAACGCACTGCTTTTAGGCGAAAATTACGCTCGCGGATTGGGCGTTTCCATTAAGCAATTGCGCATTATGACTTTGCTTATGGCTTCGATTTTGGCTGCTGTGATTACTGCATTTACAGGTCCTATCGGATTTGTTGGTATGGCAATTCCGCACATTGCCCGCATGATTTTTCGAACGGCAAATCACAAAATTCTTATTCCCGCTTCGGCACTGATTGGTGCAAATTTGGTACTCGTGTGCGACCTTATTTCGCAAATGCCCGGTTTTGAAACCGCCCTGCCTATCAATGTAGTAACATCGGTGGTGTGCGCTCCGGTTGTTATTTTTGTTATTTTTTCATCACGTAAATTTCAGAAATAATGAACAAAAGCAGCTACACAGCAATTTTACAAACGCATAATTTAGATATCGGCTATGTGTACGTAAAGCAACAAACGGTAATTGCCCACAATTTGAATTGCGAAATTTTTGAAGGCGAAATGCTTTGTCTGTTGGGACCAAACGGTAGCGGAAAATCAACATTTATTCGCACCATTGCCGGATTGCAACCTGCGCTGAACGGCTCAATTTTTATACACAACCAACGCATACACGAAAAAATTGCCGCCGAATTGGCAAAAAACATGAGCGTGGTGCTTACCGACAGCGTTCAGATGCCCAATACAACCGTGTGGGATATTGTCAGTTTTGGGCGACACCCACACACCAATTGGCTGGGAATATTGTCAGGAAGCGACAAGGCAATTATTGCCGACGCAATAGAAAAAGTAGGACTTTCGGAATTTGCCAATCGCAGCATTGGCACACTGAGCGACGGCGAAAAGCAACGCGTCATGATTGCAAAAGCTTTGGCGCAAGACACCGATTTTATTATACTCGACGAGCCTACGGCGCATTTGGATTTACCCAACCGCATAGCCATAATGAAACTGCTCCGAGATTTGGCACACAGCACCCGAAAATCCATTTTACTTTCAACACACGAACTCGATTTGGCGCTGCAAGTAGCCGACCGTATATGGCTTATGCAAAAAAAAGCCGAAATGTTCTGCGGCACACCCGAAGATTTGGTACTCAATGGCAGTTTCCAAAAAGTATTCAGCACCCACGCCTTTGATTTCGATATTAATACCGGTTTTTTCAAAATAAATTACCCTGTACAACAGCACGTTTCGCTGAGCGGCGAACAACCGTTTTTATTGTGGACTACTCGTGCGCTTTATAAATATGGTATTGCTATTCAAGAAAAAAATCCGGCAATTCCGCATATACACGCAGTTGATAATCAATGGCGTATTGATTGTAATGGAAAATACTGCGTGTGTTCGTCTATTTTTGAATTGCTTTCGGCGTTGCCTACATTTCCACCGCCTTAGGTTTTACATCTAAATTCTGCATCAATTTGAAAAGATTGTTGCGGAATTGAAACGAAACAGCAATATTTATCATTTGTGATTGCTCGTAAGTTGGGAAATTTTCGATTTTTCCTTTGTAATTTTTGTTGAAAAAATCGTTGAAATAGTACGAACATTTTAAATTTAATCCTTTGGGCAGTTGCACGCCAATAAATACCGACGGTAAAAATCTATCGGTGGCATTGCTAAACCATTCGCCTTGTTTAATTTGGGAATTTGTTTTTGTTTTTAATCTTTGGCGAAAGTGAAACGCCAAATCGTATTCGCCGCCGCCATACACAAAACAATGTTTTGAAAAAGAGCCAAGTTTTGCTGCCAACGAGGCATTGAGCGTGTAAACCCGGCGCACGGTGCGTTTGTACACTACATCTTCAATATTTTCATAGCGTGCCCGTATGCCAATATTGCGCAAACCAATGCCCGAAAGCAATCCAAAATTATTACTAAAATTAAAATGAGTGAAATTGGTAAAATTGGTAAACATTATGGTGCGCACCGCTATTTCACTTTCATTTTCGGTTTCTAATTGTTTGTTTGCAAATTGCAACGACAAATCCATAACCCAATTACTGTACACCGATTTTGTTTTTGTTGGAATTGGTACTAAATCTTGGGCTTGTACGCCACACGCGTAGCAGATAAATATAAAAAGGATTGTGTATTTTTTCATTAGATTAGTAGATATTAAGATATTCGATAGATATTCGATAGATATTCAATTGATATTCGTTGAAGCAACAAAGATAGAATTTTCTTGAAAACAACAAAGCAAAAATTAAATATACTGTATATTTGCACCATAAAGATTCACTAATAAATATCTCTATTTCCTAAAAAATGAACATAAAAACTTTCGTATTCAATCATTTTGGCGAAAACACATACGTGGTGTCCGATGAAAGCATCGGAAAATGTGCAATCATAGACCCTGGTTGTTTTTTCGACCAAGAAAAACAAGAGCTGAAAAATTATATTATAAGCAAAAATTTGCAGGTTGAGAGCATACTTTTTACCCATTGTCATTTAGACCATGCGTTTGGCGCACGTTTTGTTGCCCAAGAATTTCCGCAGGCAAAAATTTGTGCGCACAAAAACGAGCAAATTTTTATTGACGATGCTCTCAATCAAAGTTTGCGTTTTGGTATTAATATGGAGCAACCACCGCAGATAACGCAGTATATTAACAACGGCGATATAATTTACATTGGCGCCATTGAATTGCAGGCAATTTTCGTTCCCGGACATTCGCCCGGCGGATTGTGTTTTTACAATGTTCAAAATAGCGTTTTATTTTCGGGCGATGTGCTTTTTCAAAATAGCGTTGGTCGTAGCGATTTACCGGGTGGAAACCACAATGTATTGATAGACGGTATAAAAAAACACTTGTTGTGTTTACCCGACAAAACCGTTGTATATTGTGGACACGGCGGCACAACCACAATAAAAAACGAACGGGAAACTAATCCGTTTTTTTAAAATTAAGAATTTATTAAAAACCTTATTTTAACCTAATTCAAATAAACAAAACAACCTAAGTAACCCCCAAATGATACCTCCCCCCCCAACCTGATTACTTATTCAACAAGGAAAAATCAGGTAATCAGGTTACTTTTGAGGGAAATTTCTTTATTACTGAGGTTGTTTTGTAAAAAAATCAGGAGAAAATTAGGTTTTAACTCGTGATTAACATAATTTAAGAATTAAACTTTAAAATCTTCGCCAATGATTCTAAGCATAGAAACAGCAACGGCACAATGTTCAGTGGCTCTTCACAGCTGCACCGGCGAGTTTATTGCACAAAAAACAGCCACTACGGAAAATGCTCATTCCGAACAACTTGCGTGTTTGATTGAAGAAATTTTGAGCGAAACACAAACGCCTGTTCAAAATCTCAAAGCTATTGCCATAAGTCAAGGTCCCGGCTCTTATACCGGTTTGCGCATTGGCGCTTCGCTTGCCAAAGGAATGTGTTTTGCACTTTCCATTCCACTTATTGCTGTTGATACTTTGCAGGCATTGGCACTTTCTATTAAAGAAAAAATTGCAGGCGAAATCACTGCAAATGGTATTTTTGTTCCAATGATTGACGCTCGGCGCATGGAAGTTTATACTGCACAATGGAATATGAATAGCCAACAAATACAAACCACGAATGCTTGCATTGTAAATACTGAAACTCATTTGCAATTTTTAGAAAATTACCATTATTACATAGGTGGCGATGGCAGTGAAAAATGTGCAAAATTATTGTGCAACTCACACATAGAATACGTAAAAAACACAGTAAATCAAGCTAAAACCGTTGGCGATATTGCTTGTACATTATATGCAAAACAACAATTTGCCGACACGGCTTACTTTGAGCCTTTGTATTTAAAAGAATTTCAGACTACGCAGAGCAAGACATAAAACGTCATTCCTGCGAAAGCAGGAATCCCCTATCAATTGTAAGAGATTCCTGCCTTCGCAGGAATGACGTAAAAAGGTTTGTTCCGTTATTGAAACAACGTATAAGGCAACACTCCAATCAATTTTCCTTTGGTAACATAATCAATCACAACCATAAGCACAAGCGCAATTCCGGCAGCAATAGATATTTTTTTCAATATTTGTTTTGTGTCGTATTGTTTGCGAACTTTATCGTGTTCATGAACGGCAACAATCATATTATTGAGTATCAGTTTGAAACTATCAACATCGGTTTTTCTGATGTACGTTACCAATCCAAAGTGGGTACTTACCTTAACCGCAGTGGTTTCATGCTGTCCCGTGAGCATAATCAATTCCATGGAAGGGTCTTGCTGTTGGAGTTTTTGCATGGCGGCAATTCCTTGTTGTTTTTCTTCTTCGCTCACATTTTCAAAAAAATGGTCGATAATTGCAAGAAAAATTGACATTTTCGGGAATTTATATTCCGCTAAATACTGCACTAATTGTTCAACATTTTCAAAAGCTATTGTTTTTTTGAAATTACGGGTATTTTTAAATTTTTCTTGATAACTTTCGCGCAATTGCTCATTGGCTATCACTAAAAATACAAACACTTCGCAGGGAGTTTGTTTAAATCCTACGTTACCTTTATCGTGTTTTGTTTTCCCTTTTACCCTTTTAACGATGGAAATTGCGTGATTTGCCAATAATTCCGCTGCGCGGGCTTTCAATTTTTTTTTGGTCAAACCACTATGAGAAACAGGTTTTTTCACGGGCTTTTTCTTAGATTTTGCCATGACTTTTCATTTTTTGGTTAATAAAACGAAAGAATTGCCCCAAATATATATATATTTTTACTAAAAATCAAGAGTTTGTGCATTTTTTTTGCATTAACCCATTAACCAAAGAATAAATAGGCTACAAAAATAGCTGCAATCACACCCGCCAAATCTGCAATTAAGCCTGCTGCCACGGCATAGCGAGTTTTTTTGATGCCCACCAAACCGAAATATAAAGCTATAATATAAAACGTAGTATCGGCAGCTCCCTGAAACAAACACGAAAGCCGTCCGGCAAAACTATCGGCGCCAAAAGTGTTCATACTTTCCACCATCATTGCTTTTGCACCGCTTCCGCTCAGTGGTTTCATCAGCGCCGTTGGCAAAGCATCGACAAAACGAGTGTCGGAGCTAAACAATCCAAAAATCCAACGCAAACCGTCCATAAGCAATTCCATTGCACCCGATGCGCGAAAAACGCCGATTGCTACCAACATTCCTACCATAAACGGAATAATTTTCAGCGTGGTCGTAAACCCGTCTTTTGCACCGTCGATAAAAGCATCGTACACATTTACTTTTTTGTATAATGCGCCAGCCATAAAACCGACAATAATCAGTAAAAGAATTAAATTGCTTACTACACTCGAAAACGTTTGCCATTCATTTTGCCCCCAATTTAAAAACCCAAAAACTGTACGAAACAAAGGAGGAAGAGTTTGATAAAGGGCTTGCATATCAACCATAGTGCCAACAATGAGCAATGCTATAATTGCAATTATACTCGCAAAAAATCCCATTACGGTTTTGTTCCACAAGTTAAGTCGTTGGCGAATACCTACATATAAAATCGCAGTCATTGTAGAAACTGCCGTAGCAATAAGAAGTGGTATAAAAATATCAGTAGGATTTGCAGCTCCTGCCGTTGCTCGCAACGCCAAAATTGACACCGGAATAATCGTCAATCCCGAAGTATTGATTGCCAAAAACATAATTTGCGCATTCGATGCGGTATCTTTCTTAGGGTTAAGCTCTTGTAAACTTTGCATTGCCTTCAATCCCATGGGTGTGGCGGCATTGTCCAAACCAAGCATATTTGCCGAAAAATTCATTAAAAGCTGTCCGTTTGCGGGGTGGTTTTTGGGAATTTCGGGGAACAATTTCGAGAAAAATCCACCGACAATTCTACCCATAAAGCGTATTGCACCTGCTCGTTCGCCTATATTCATAAATCCGAGCCAAAGCGTCATAACGCCGGCAAGTGGCAGAGCTATTTTCATAACCCCCAATTCTGCCATATCGAAGGTGCTTTTCACCATTTCATGAAAAACAACAGTATCGCCGTCGAGAAAAAATTTCACAAGCGCAACTACGAAGCCAACAAGAAAAAATCCTACCCAAATGTAATTTAAAGCCATGGTGTTATATAATTTTTCGTCCTTTCCACGATTTCGGAAAACACAGCGCAAAAATAGGAATTAATACTATATACAGCACATAAAATACTTGAAATACTACTACTTGCGGTAATAATTTTTGTTTTTGGAAAGTGGGCAGTGTGAATGCAAAAAACAGTACGTCGACGAGTGTTTTTACGCCAAAGGCAAATATGATTAGTGAGTAGTGATTAGTGATTAGTGAGACTACAATCGTGCTTAGCACACAAAAACTTGTAGCATACACAATTGCAGCAACCGTCAAACTCCACCCATCGCGATAGCCGCCTGTTTTTGATGCCCAGCGAATGCGTTGTTTTATAAATTGTTTCACGGTTTCGGGTGCATTTGTTGTTACCATTGCTTTAGGCGACCCAACAAACACAACCGCCTCTTTATCAATCAGTTTTGCTTTGTGCAGTAAAAACACATCATCGCCCGAAGAATAGGCGGAATTTGTTTCGTACTGATTTTGAGCAAATTGACGGGAAATGCACATATTAGCGGCATTGCAACTAAACGCTTTGTGCACTTTTGCCAAACCGCCTTGCATGGCAACGAGCGACAGAAAATCTAAGGTAAACCATTGCTGTAAAAAGTTTTTTTCGACACTATGATTAACTAAACCAAAGAAAAAATGTGCCGATTTGTGTTGTGCAATTTGCTCTACGTACGCCGAAATCCACGTTGATGGAAGTTCACAATCGGCATCGGTAAACAAAATATATTCATTGTTCGTTTGCTCCACCGCCCACGCAAGCGCTTGTTTTTTTCCTGCAACTTCGAGCGGACATTGCAGAATTTTATACAGTATATTATTGTGCGTTAATTCTTGCAATTTTGCAAAACTATTGTCGGTTGAATGGTCGTCAACGAGCAGAATTTCAATTAAATGTTTTGGGTAATGGAGCGCATTGAGGCTTACAATAAGTGTAGGAATTGTTTGCACTTCATTGCGCAAGGCTATAATAATGCTTATTGTTGGTTGGAAAATTTCTGTGGCAACATTCTGTTTTTTGCGCCAGCCGTAGAGAGCGTAGAATACAAGGGCGGCATAACAAAATAGTATGATGTGTAAGATATGAAATATGAGATACATTTTAATTAACAATTACCATTTTTTTCTTATAATATCTTTCGCAAAAATAGTAATTTTCATGTGTTATTTTCGTTTTTTTACTTCGTTAATCCAACTTTTCCAAAGTTCTAAACTTTGGAAAAGTTTACCGATTATAAAAAATACCGCTCATTTTCGCTCTGCACCATACAATCTTTAAGCAAAGCCGCAAGCAATTCAGCGGTAAGTTCTTCCGAAATATGCAAGGAATGTGCAATAAATTCCTGCGTACACACACCCTCTTTAAGCAACAAACGCAGTATTTGCGCACGTTTTTGCCGGTTGGAACCTTCAAATTTCGATTGCGTGGTGTGCATTTTCGACAGGCGATTGTAATTTCCCTCTGTTTTTTTCAACAGCGTGCCGTAATCCATCAATGCCCAATACCATCGGCGGGGATTTTTGGTGTACAAAGTTTGTTGCACCAGCGAACGCAGGGTTGTTTCGTCTATTTTTTCGGTTTCGTGCGGCATAAATGTATAAATAAACACCGTGCGTACATTGGTTTCTACAAACACTTCGGGTTGATTGAAGGCATACACAAGGATTGAAGCAGCAGTGTTTATGCCTATTCCGGGCAGTTTTACAAGTTCGTCAACCGTTCGTGGGAATTGTCCTTTTTGAACAATTGCCTGTGCCGTTTGATGCAAAAAACGGGCACGTCGATTATAACCCAATCCCGACCAACGCTGCAAAACTTCGTAAAAATCAGCAGCTGCAAGGCTTTCAATTGTGGGAAATGCCTCTATAAATTCCTCGAATTTAATCAGCACCCGTGCTACCTGCGTTTGCTGCAACATAATTTCGGAAAGCAACACGTAGTACTCGGTCGGATTGCTGCGCCATGGCATTTCACGGTACAATTCTTGACCTTTTTGCAGTACAAGATTTTGGAAGTCTGATATTTCAATAGAAGATAACATACAGAATGTGCCAATACGACAATATGCAAATGTGCTAATTAATAACTCTGATTATTTATATCTAATTGACTTATTGGCATATTAGTTTATTGGCATATTTTGTTTCCTATCTTTATAAATAGAAACCACCACCCCGGCACCTAAAATAAGTATAATTATAAGAAGTGAAATTTGAGTTGGCAAATGCCACACTTCCATCAAAAGCATTTTTATACCAATAAATAATAGCAGTACAATTAAACTTTTTTGCAAATAACGGAATTTATTGAGCATGGAAACCAACACAAAATACAGCGAACGTAAACCCAAAATAGCGAAGACATTGGAAGTAAATACTATAAATGGGTCTTTAGTGATTACAAAAATTGCAGGAATAGAGTCCACGGCAAATAAAACATCGGAGGCTTCAATAATAATAAGTGCCAGCATGAGCGGTGTTAAAGCTCGTTTGCCATTGATGCGAGTAAAAAATTTATTGCCATCGAAATCTTTACTTACCGGATATATTTTTCGTATCCATTGTACCATTTTATTTTTATCGGCATCAAATTCGTTTTCTTTTCCAAAAATCATTTTCAGTGCCGAGAAAATAAGCAACGCACCAAAAACATACATAATCCAATCGAATTTTTGCACCAATGCTGCGCCTATCACAATCATTACACCACGAAAAACGAGTGCGCCTAAAATACCCCAAAACAACACCCTGTGTTGATATTGTTGCGGAATTTTGAAATACGAAAATAGCATTGCAATCACAAAAATATTGTCTAAACTGAGCGATTTTTCAATTATGTAACCGGTAAAAAATTCCAATGCCGCTGTTTTTCCCGGATTATCAAAATGTTGCGAATGTGACGCAAGTTCAAACCAATTATGCTCGTAAACGAAATACACCAACACATTGAACAACAACGCTATAAAAACCCAAAAACTCGTTGTTAACAGCGCTTCTTTTGTTGACATTACGTGCTCTTTTTTATTAAGAACTCCCAAATCGAGAGCCAATAATAAGCACACTATAACCACAAAAATTGCCCACGCTTCTACTTGTAACATAATCTTTTACTTTTTGCGCAAAAATACGTTTTAATTATAAATTATGAATTACAAATTGTAAATTATTTAACCTACTCACTAAATCAAAAGACTATTCTATGGAAACGTTTTTTACAACAAAAGTTCCGCGGTGTCAACATTTTTTTGTTTCTTTGCGCAAAATTTCAAAACCATGCAGAAACCTTCTCTTTTTCTCTTTATAATTATCTCTATATTAACGAATAGTGCGTTTGCACAAAATGATACTACCCAACAGATTGAATACCCTCCTATTTCGACTATTCCGCCGATAATTGTGATTGCTACAAAAAGTACGTTTGATAATTCTGCAACTTCGCATACAGTAATCAACGAACAAGAAATTATATCGGCGCAAATAAGCAATTTGTCGGATATTACTCGTATTGCACCCAATTTTTATATGCCCGATTACGGCAGCAAAGGTACGGCAAGCGTGTTTGTGCGTGGCGTGGGTGCGCGCATGAACGAACCGTCGATTGGCGTGTATGTCGACGGCATTCCTTATCTCGACAAACATTCGTTCAATTTCGATTTTTACGATATTAATTCGATTGTGCTTTTGCGCGGACCGCAATCCACGCTTTTCGGCAGAAACAGCATAGGCGGCGTAGTGCAAATTTCTACGCTTTCGCCCTTTGCATTTGAAGGTACAAAACTTTCGATTTCGTATGGTAATCGCAATGCGTATCGCTACAGTGCGGCTCATTATACGCAATTGTCCGACAATTTCGGCGTGAGCTTTGCCGTGAACACAAGCGGCGACGATGGTTTTTTTCGTAATGAATTTTTGGGTACCTACGATTCGCAAAAAACTCGCGGCGTTCGCGCCAAAATTGATTGGCGACTGCCCCAAAATTGGACTGTGCAGGCAAACGTGCTTTTCGACCAAACGCTGCAAAATGCTTTCCCCTACGCTTATTTCGACAAAGAATTGCAACGCCCTACCACAATTGCCTACAATCATCAAGGAATATACAATAGAGATGTGCTAAATTCAGGATTATTACTGAGCAAAAAAATGAAAAAAACGCAATTCACTTCGGCAACAAGCTACCAACATTTGAACGATTCTATACAAATGGACCAAGATTACACCATTGATTCATTGTTCCGGCTCAATCAAACACAGTGCCAAAACAGTATTACACAGGAATTTACGTGGCGTTCCACCAGTAATAAACCATATTCGTGGATTGTGGGCGCATTCGGGTTTGTAAAATCGAACGATATAAATTCTCTCATGACAATGGAACAAGGCATGATGAACACAATACAAGGACATATGAACGCTGCTATGGACGAAGCGCGCAAAGAAAAACCGAAAACGCCTTTTGTTGATTTAGGTTCACAAATCGACATTCCCGGCAGGTTCAAAATGAACAATTACGGTGCGGCGGTGTATCATCAGTCGGAATTGAAATTTTTGGAAAAATTCACGGCAACTGCCGGTGTGCGCCTCGATGTGGAACAAACTGCAATAGATTACAATTCGCAAGCAATTTTGAACACCACCGTTACCGGCGAAATATTCCCCGTTCCATTTCACAGCAAAATTGTGCTCTCGGCATTTGGCAAAGAACACGAAACTTTTGTAAACATTACTCCGAAATTTTCGCTAAAATATGATATTTCCAACAATGCATACGTGTATGCCACCGTGGCGCAAGGCAAAAAATCGGGCGGCTACAATTATTCAATGCTATCGAGCGTGTTTCAAAAAACATTAAATGAAATGCGCAGTCATGTAAAAAGCGATACTTTGGAAATTGCCGAAGATATGCTGTATTACAAACCCGAAAGTTTGTGGAATTTTGAAGTTGGTTCTCATTTTTCTTTATTTGAAAACAAACTTAGGGTTGCTGTGGCAGCATATTACATTCACTACAGCGATATGCAAATAGTGAGCACGCTTGCTACCAACAACGGTAGCCGCATGATTGTAAATGCAGGACGGAGTACTAATTACGGCACGGAATTTTCGGCACGGTGGGTTGTTACACACAATTTAATATTCAACGCACAGCATGGTTATACCCGTGCCACGTTCGATAATTTTGTGTTCGACGGCAACGATTACAGCGGCAATTATGTTCCCTTTGTGCCTCGCAACACACTCAGTGCGGGCGTAGATTACACCATAGATATTAACAAGCGGTTGCTTGAAAATATTGTTGTTGCAGCACAATATTCGTACTACACCAATATTTATTTTACGGAGCGCAACAATGTGCAAGAGAAATTTTACGATATTGTGAATGCCACGCTTACATTCAAAACCAAAATTTTTGATTACGGTGTATGGGTTAAAAATGCCTTCAACCGCAAATACATGGTGTTTTACTGCGAAAGTATGGGTAATGGTTTTGCGCAACAGGGCAAACCGCTGCAATTTGGGGGGGCACTTTCGGCGAAGTTTTAATAATTGAAAATGATTATCCGTGTTTGTACCTAAGCAAAAAGCTGGATTGCTTCGTTCCTCGCAATGACGCTCTTTTGTTGATTTGTGCAAACTCTCGAAAGAGCGTCATTGCGAACGAAGTGAAGCAATCCATTTCTTTTTTTTGGATTTTAATTGGATAACGGAAAAATAGGTTACTTTTGAGTGAAATTTCTTTATTACTGAGGTGGTTGCTGAGCTTGTCGAAGTATTGTTTTGTAAAAAATCAGGTATAAATTAGGTTTTTTTAACCCATTATCAACATTATTCAATTATTCAGTTATTCAATTATTCAACAATGGACCCGTCGGAAAAAAATTGGCTCTATGCTTTTGAACAAGAACTGCAAGCACTTCCACACGAAAAGTGGCAGGAGCAATTTGCGTATATGCTTGAAAAAGATATAAACATCGACGATTTCATACACTTCTACGTTCACAATTCAGGTATTTTTTACGGACATTCGGTAAAACATTTTTTATATACCAATGCCGACATTCAAACATGGAACAATGCCGATAATTTTAAAATTGCCATTGTTGAAGGCTTAGTACTTGTGTATTATTTATTTCACAAGCAACAATTAACCGACAAAACTTCGCACGAAATTATTCACGATGCACTCGAATGTATTGAGCATTTTTATTTGCTTTTTTCTATTACCGATTCTATTTTTACAAAAAACCGAAGTTTGCTTCGCAAAAAAAGTGAGCGGTATCAAAAACTTGAAGCAATCATAGACCATCGAGTAAACAACCCTTCGATGCTGAAAAAAGGCTTTTGGAAAGGTTCGCAATTCAATGTTTTTGCGTATTTGGATTTGTATTTTTTCTATTATTGGTTACAAAAAGAATACATTTACGAACAAAAAAACGAAATCAAAAATACCATTGTAACCGCTACGATAGCGGCTTCGTACATTGATAAACAATTGACCGACAATGAACAATTTCTTGTTTCGTACTTTATAGCATCGGGTAATTTTTCGCCCGAACACGAAAATATGTTGCAGACAAAACTGCAAACAGGTTGCACACTAAACAATATTACCTACACTCCCACTCTACCCTACGCCATACAATTGCTTGTGTACGAATATGCAATTTTGACAATAATAAGCGATAAAAATTTCAATCTGTGGCAAGAACAATTTTTAGTACAACTTGCACAACATTTGCACATAAAACCTTTCGATGCACAACACAGCATTATGTTGATACAAAATTTTGTTCTTCAAAATCATGACAATATTTTATACTTGAATGTTAAAAACAATTTTGATGCGCTCAGTAAGAATTTCTCTTTGCAAATTCAAAGTTTTTTCACAAAAAACAAAGTGAAACTTGTAAACGAAATAATGGAAAGCAAAGAACTTGTAGAACTTTTGTGGAAAGCAAAAGATGAAAAACTTACCGATGAAGAACGTAAAAAAGTAAAATCGCAAATTATTGATATTGCAAAAACACTTCCTTCACTTGCAATTTTTATGATACCCGGAGGCTCAATTTTATTGCCAATTCTTTATAAAATCCTACCCGAAGAACTTATTTTGCCGAGTTCGTTTCAGTCGAATAAGATACAAGGAACAAGGGATTAGGAGACGAGGGATTAGGGACAAGGGACGAGATACAAGGGACGAGATACAAGAAACGAGGAATTAGTAAACCTAAAATCCTCGTTCCTTGTACCTAAACCCTTGTATCTAAACCCTTGTACCTAACAAACAAACCGCCATTGCGGCAATCCCTTCTTTTCTGCCCACAAAACCAAGTTTTTCGGTTGTGGTTGCTTTTATTGAAATATTGTCTTCGGTTATGTCCATTACCTGCGCCAACACTCTCTGCATTTCGGGTATGTACGGGTTGAGCTTCGGTTGTTCGGCACAAATAGTTGCGTCAATATTACCTACTTCAAACCCTTTTTCCCGTATGAGTTTCATGGTTTTGGCAAGTAAAATTTTGCTGTCAATGTTTTTAAATTCGCTACCGGTGTCGGGAAAGTGAAAACCTATATCGCGCATATTGGCTGCACCGAGCAAAGCATCGCACACAGCATGAATAAGCACATCGGCATCGGAATGACCAAGCAAACCGTGAGTGTGCGGAATTTGTATACCGCCAAGCCACAATTCTCGGTTTTCTACCAATTGATGTACGTCGTAACCTTGACCTATACGCATTTTTTTAGACTTTTAGACTTTTAGACTTTTAGACTTTTAGACTTTTAGACTTTTAGACTTTTAGACTTTTAGACTTTTAGACTTTTAGACTTTTAGACTTTTAGACTTGCGTCTATTAGTCTTGTGTCTACTAGTCTTACGTCTATTAGTCTATGAACGTGTTCCCAAATCGAAACTCAAAGAGAAACGGAAAGTATTGGCAAGTGGCGAATTTGTTCCTTGTATTGGTATCAAATATGCCACATCAATTCCGAATACATTCATTTTAAGCCCCAAACCAACGGTAAAATATTTTCTATTTCCTTTGGTTTTTGCTTCGTGGAAATAACCGCCACGCAATGCGAATTGTTTGTTGTACCAATACTCCACACCGCCGCTTATCATTATTTCCTCCATTTCTTCTCTGAAACCACCCGGAGCATCTACGAATGATTGAAAAATACCGGTAATAGGCGACACATTAGGGTCTTTACCTGCTACAATCGCTCCTTCGGAATTTCTTAGTGGTGGAGTTGGTACCAATAATTTATTCAAATCGAGGTAAAAACCCAAATCATTGTGTTTATCAACTTCGAGATTTAAACCTGCGCCAAGTTTTAAATTGGTAGGAATAAAGTCTTTTATGTCTTGTGTGTACGCTATTTTCGAACCAATATTTGAAATATTGAAACCCGCACGGAAAGCAGCGGGCATAGCACCCAAATGAATTTTATCTTCAAAATACGTTCCCGAAATGTCGGCAGCTACGGCTGTACCTGCTTTAAATTCGTCTTTGGCAGCAGAGGCATTCAAATTCGAGTAAATAAAACGTCCGGTAAGACCCATTACAAATTTATCGGCAAGTTTGCGTGAATACGAAAAATCTACGGCAAATTCGGTAGGCGAAATATTGTAACCCATAGGTTCGCCCGTTTCGTCATACGCAGGAATATCGCCTATTGAAAAATAACGTAACCCTGCTCCTACTGCATCAGTGTTACTTTTCAATTTTTTATAGCCCGAAGCATAAAATAACCATATATCGTTGGTAATATTCGCCAACCAAGGTGTAACAGCAAGTCCCACTCCCATATCGCTTTTTGCAAGCACATATTTCGAAGCATTCCATTGTTGCGACCACACATCGGTGGTAGTTCCCGCACCCAAATCGCCCATACCGCCACCGCGCGAATCGGCAGCAATTGTCAAAAACGGTACCGCTGTGGTTATAGTATTATACCGTAAGTCTTTACCTATGTTATGTCCGGCATCTGGTGTGCCCGGTGTTATTTGTTGTGCAACTATGTGATTTGAAAATGCAATAAGAAGGGCTGCTGAAACTGCTTTGAACGTGTTTTTCATAATGGATGTTAAATTTAATTGTGCAAATATATAGTATTTTTCATAAACGAAAAATATTAGGTAATATTATTCATATATAAAAAGTTTTTTTACATTTTCCCTCGCAAAAACTGCGCAGTATAAGAATTTTTACATTCGCAAACCTGTTCCGGCGTGCCGGCACACACAATTGTTCCGCCTCGTTCGCCGCCTTCGGGTCCAATGTCGATAATCCAATCGGCGCATTTTATTACATCAATATTGTGTTCAATTACCACAACGCTGTGTCCTTTGGCAATCAATCGTTTGAAGGATTCTAATAATTTATGTATATCGTGAAAATGAAGTCCGGTAGTTGGCTCGTCGAAAATAAACAGGCAGGATTGATTACTTGCCTCTTTGCTCAAAAACGATGCAAGTTTTACCCGTTGGCTTTCGCCACCCGAAAGCGTGCTCGACGATTGCCCCATTTTCATATAACCCAAACCAACAGCTTGGAGCGGCATAATTTTTTCTACAATTTTTCGTGGCGTGGCAGCTTTGTCCTGTGCAAAAAATTCTATGGCGTCGTCAACAGTCATTTCCAAAATATCAAAAATAGATTTTTTGCGATACTGCACTTCTAAAACCTCGTCTTTAAATCGCTGACCGTTGCAGGCTTCGCACACCAATTCCACATCTGCCATAAATTGCATGGCAACTTTTATTGTTCCCTCGCCCTGACATTCCTCACAACGCCCACCGTCGGTGTTAAACGAAAAATGCGCCGGTTTGAAACCCATTTGCTTCGCCATTGGCTGGTCGGAATAGAGTTTGCGAATTTCGTCGTAGGCTTTCAAATATGTAACCGGATTGGAACGTGAAGAACGCCCAATAGGATTTTGGTCGACAAATTCAACCGAAAAAACAGTATTTTCAATGCCGTCAATACTATCAAAACTACCCATTTCAATGCCACTTCCACCCAACCCGCGAGCAACGGCAGGATACAAAATTTTATGTATCAACGACGATTTTCCGCTACCTGAAACGCCGGTAACAACCGTAAAAACGCCCAACGGAATTTCAACATCTATGTTTTTTAAATTATTTTCACGAGCACCTCTTATGGTAATCGCTTGTTTCCACGCTTTGCGCTCTGCAGGAACTTCTATATTTCTTCGTCGGCACAAA
Source organism: Bacteroidota bacterium (assembly GCA_009786075.1). Classification (GTDB taxonomy): domain Bacteria; phylum Bacteroidota; class Bacteroidia; order Bacteroidales; family UBA1715; genus WQTX01. The sequence goes on from WQTX01000008.1 coordinate 20,521, forward strand.
TAATCGGCAGTAAGCGAATTTTGTGCTTTTTCCAACTCCTGTATGGTTCCTTGAAACACCAACTCGCCGCCAAGCGAGCCGGCTCCGGGACCAATGTCGATAATTTGGTCGGCAGAGCGCATAATTTCTTCATCGTGTTCCACAACAATCACGGTATTGCCCAATTGTTGCAAATCGCGCAACACACCTATTAATAAATGTGTATCTCTGGGGTGTAAACCAATACTCGGCTCGTCTAAAATATACAAAGAACCTACCAAGCTGCTACCCAACGATGTAGCCAAATTTATACGCTGACTTTCGCCACCCGAAAGCGAATTTGAAAGACGGTTTAAAGTCAAATACCCCAAACCGACATTTTGCAAAAATCCCAATCGAGACCCGATTTCAACAACAATTCTGTGTGCAATTTTTTCTTCGTGCTCGGTTAATTGCAAATTTGCAAAAAACGGCACAAGGTCGCTTATCGGCATTTGCACCAATGTGTCAATCGACGTGCCGGCAACTTTCACATACAACGCCTCAGGTTTCAATCGTGAGCCATGACAAGTTGGGCAGGTAGTTTTTCCACGATAACGTGAAAGCATTACACGGTATTGGATTTTATAGGTATTTTCTTCAACCATTGCGAAAAATTGGTCGATGCCGCCAAAATATTCGCAGCCGTGCCACAACATATTTTTTTGTTCCTGCGAAAGTTCGTGATATGGTTTGTGAATAGGAAATTTGCATTTTTCGGCATTGTGCACCAAAGCCATTTTCCATTCGTTCATTTTGTCGCCACGCCAGCAGGCAACGGCATCGTCCCACACCGAAAGCGATTCGTTGGGAATAACCAACTTGGGGTCAATTCCCATAGTTTTTCCGAAACCTTCGCAGGTGGGGCACGCTCCCATAGGGCTGTTAAAACTAAACGTATGCACCGTTGGCTCTTCAAATTGAATGCCGTCGGCTTCAAAATCGTTGGAAAAATCGCAACGTTCAAATGTGCCGTTTTCTTGTTCAATAAAAATTACGCAGGTATTATTCCCTTCGTAAAAAGCCGTTTGCACCGAATCGGCTATACGAGCCTGTTCGTCGGTGGAAACGAGCACACGGTCGATAAGCAAAAAACTATCGGTAAGCGAAATTGGCGTTTTTTGTTCTAAAATTTCATCAATGCGCACAACTGCATTTTTCACAAATAAACGGGTAAAACCTTGTTGCAATAAATTTTCTAATGTTCGTATAAGCGTTTTTTTATCTGCTTGCAAAGCGGTGGTAATAAATGCTTTTTTGCCTTCGTTTTGCAACAATTTTTCAAGCACATCATTTACCGAATGTCGTTTTACCTCAACGCCCGAAACAGGCGAAAACACCCTGCCAATGCGAGCATAAAGCAATTTCAAATAATCGTAAATCTCGGTAGAAGTTCCCACCGTAGAACGAGGATTAGTGGTATTTACCTTTTGCTCAATAGCAATTGCCGGTGGAATACCGCCAATATAATCAACTTCGGGCTTGTGAATTTTTCCCAAAAATTGCCGTGCATACGCCGACAAACTTTCAACATAACGGCGTTGTCCTTCGGCATAGAGCGTATCGAACGCAAGCGACGATTTGCCGCTGCCGGAAAGTCCGGTAACTACAATTAGTTGGTTGCGCTCGATTGTTAGGGAGAGATTTTTTAGGTTGTGGACGCGGGCGCGCTTTATTTGTATGGTGGCGGAGTGCAGTGTGTGTGGTGATTTCATAAAGCCACTCTTTGTAAACAGGTTTTTTCTTCGTCGTACAATTCTGCAAACAAAGAAGGCTGCTCTTTATAATTATTTCTTTTTTCTAATATACTTTGTATTCGGTATTCGTCTTTAATTGTTCCACCATTGCTTAATCTATCTAAAATCATTTGATAATATTCAGGGTGCAATTCGCAACTAATATAATTCCGTTCCAAATTTTTACACAAAACCAATTCGCTGCCACTTCCGCCAAAAAGAATAAAACAATCATCATTTTTCTGCGTGCAAGATTTAATCAACATTTCAACTAACGGCAAAGGAATTTGACATGAATGAAATGTTTTATCTTTACTTACATTTTTTACCAAATCGTAATAAAACCAACTGTATGGCATACGCCCGATATGACCGGCGGCAATTCTGCCCATTATTCGTTTATCGGTTGGATTTTGATATGGAACAGCAACATTATTTTTATAAAAAGTATTGTTTTTATTTTTTGTAGCGTGAAGAATTGAACGGTGTGCAGTTGTAAATTTCGATGGAGACATTCCTACATTTGTATTGTATATCCAAACATAATCATTGACATTGAAAGCATTGTCATCTAAGTATTTAACCCGTAAATGAGCATTTTGTTTTGGATAATTCATCATAAAAAGATTGCCGGTGGGTTTCAAAACTCGCATACATTCTTTTGTTAATTCTATGTACCAATCAATGTAATCATTCCATTTTTGCGTGTAATTTTTTCCTGCATAATTAACCCCAACATTATAATCGGGGTCGCCATAAATCATATCCAACGAATTGTCGGGCAAAGATTTAAGTACTTTCAATACATCTTTGTTAAAAACTTTATTTCTGAAACTCTCTAACATAATTAATTGATTTTGATGAGTTTGTACGAAACTGATTTTATGAATTTGATAGAAGTTATGTCTAATGGATTTTCAAACGTGTAATTCCACAATTTAATTGTGTCGTTTTCTTTTCCTTTTTCACGAACTACATAAACACAATAAATATCTTTAATTTTGCCCTTTAATTCATAGTGTTTGTTGGCATTATAGTAATATAAAAATGGGTGATAAATCTGGTAAATACTGAAACTGTCAGGTTTTCCATTTTTACCCTCAAATATTCCAATATTTCCCTGAAATTCAATAGTTAAATCAACTTCAATTTGAATGTTTTTGAGTTCCATTTTAGTTCCTTCGCCAAAATAATATTCAAACGAAGTTTTTGTTCGGTGCGGGAAATACGTTTTTGGACGTTTCAGAATATCAACATCGTTGAATTCGGAATCTTTTTCAAAAAGAAAATGGTGCAAAATTCGCTGATTGTTCACAACTGAAAGAATGTTGCTTTCGCTTGTGTTATACTGATTTAAAAGTGATTTTTTATATTCCCAATCAATTTTTTCTTGAATTGGCTCAAAATTGTGATATACTTTGTCAATACCCTTTATGAACTTGTGATTTCCGCTCCCAATATGAATTATTGCATAGTCATTTTCAAGCAAAATTTCCGGCAATTTTGCTTTATTATCAAGTTTTGTAACATCAAATGGATTTCCAAAACCAATTTCTTTGCACACATCTTTCACAAGATTGTTGTGAAAAACAAAATCATTGTTTTGCTTACAAATTGTAAAAAGTCGCTCAATTACTTGGTCTTTTTTACTTTCATTTTTTTTCTTTTGTTTTGTTTTCTGCATATTCTTACAAAACTATAATTTTTCTTTCAATTTTTCTTTACCCTTCCTCATTTCAGCCCACACCCCCAAAATCGAAAACAACAGGGTTGCATAGTAGCCAACGCCAAAACCAGCGATAATATCGGCACGTGCGGCAAATATAAATACATACATTACAATAAAAATTCCTACCAAAAATTCGGAAGCAATGTATAAATCGAGTTCTCTATAGCGTTTGGTTTTCAATAGATACCAGCCGACTATGGCACCGCCAATTAAAAACAATAAAAAAAACAGCCAAAATGAAATACCCGAAAATAATGTTAGCATTGGCAGAAACATCAACAACAGCATAATTCCATTGCGTATGTTTTCTATTATTGCAACATTTTTTCCGGAAATTGTAATCTTAAATACATCTAAAAAAATATTGTATAGCGCAATAGGCGGCAATATGTACATCACATAAGCTATGTACATAGACGTCGAACCGCCGCCCAACATGCCGGCTATACTAATTGCGCTACCCGACATAAGACTGCCCGATACAAGAGGTATTTCAAATCCGCTTATTCCCCGAATGGAACCGGAAAACCACGGAAGAAAAAACGAACCCAACAAGCATAACGAGAAAACGGTACGCAAGCCAAAACTGCCTTTTAGCATTTTTTTGTCGTGATATTCAGTTTTTATTTCTTTATCATTCATCTCTTTTTCAATAACTGTAATGGTTTCAATGTTTTCACACTATATTGTGAGTAAAAACCAGCAACAAAATTACACTTTTTTGGCAAATAATTACAATTAATAGTGTATCATATATTATTTTTTTTCCAATTCCCGTAAATTTTCCATTTTTTTGGTAGCCAAAAATTCAGAAATGCCGCACAAATGTTCTTTCACTCGTTTATTGCCAAATTCATAAACCTTTGATACTAAGCCGTCTAAAAAATCACGGTCGTGCGAAACCAATATAAGTGTGCCGTCGTAATCTTGCAAAGCGGCTTTCAATACGTCTTTGGTGCGCATATCTAAGTGATTGGTAGGTTCGTCGAGAATTAACAGATTTACCGGATTAAGCAACAATTGTATCATTGCAAGACGAGTGCGTTCGCCGCCCGAAAGCACTTTTACCTTTTTCGTCCAACTTTCGCCGCCAAACATAAATGCGCCCAAAATATCTTTTATTTTTGTGCGAATATCGCCCACGGCAACATCGTCAATGGTTTGCCACACGGTTTTTTCTTCGTCTAAAAGCGAGGCTTCGTTTTGCGCAAAGTAGCCAATATGCACATTGTGTCCGATTGAAAGTTTGCCGTCGAAATCAATTTGGTTCATAATAGATTTTACCATTGTCGATTTTCCTTCGCCGTTTTTGCCTACAAAGGCAACTTTTTCGCCGCGGGCAATGGTGAAATTTGCGTTGGAATATACAGCCCCCCCACCCCCCTCAGGGGGGCTTTGACGTGCGTCAGCCAAGTCCCCCTGAGGGGGATTTAGGGGGCGGTATGTTTTGCCCACATCTTCAGCTATCACAGGGTAATTCCCCGACCGTTCGCAAGGCGGAAATTTAAGGCGCAATGCCGAAGTATCTTCCTCATCGACTTCGAGAATGTGCAACTTTTCGAGCATTTTTACCCTGCTTTGCACTTGCAAGGTTTTTGAATATGTGCCTTTGAAACGCTCAATAAATTCGGTAGTTTCGGCAATCATTTTTTGTTGTTCGTCCACCGCTTTTTGCTGCTGTTCACGGCGTTCGGCGCGCAATTGCAGGTAGGTTGAATAATTCACTTTGTAATCGTAAATTCTGCCCATAGTAACCTCAATGGTGCGCGTGGTAATGTTGTCAACAAAGGTTTTATCGTGCGAAATCACAATAACCGCCTTGCCGCTTTGTATCAAAAAATCTTCAAACCATTGAATTGATTCAATGTCCATGTGGTTGGTAGGCTCGTCCAAAAGAATAAGGTCGGGTTTTTGCAACAGAATTTTAGCAAGTTCTATACGCATACGCCAACCGCCGCTAAATTCGCTCGTTGGACGGGTAAAATCCTCTCGCACAAAGCCCAAACCCATAAGGATTTTTTCGACTTCGGCATCGTAATTAATTTCTTCAATGCTGTAAAACCGTTCACTCAGCGCCGACACGTCTTCTATGATTTTCATATATTCGTCCGATTCGTAATCGGTGCGGGTGGCAAGTTGGTTGTTAAGTTCATCGATTTGCTGCTGCATTGCAAAAATATGTGCAAATGCCTGCGATGCTTCTTCAAACACCGTGCGCTTGTTTTCGGTCATTAAATGTTGCGGCAGATACGCCACCGTTTTATCTTTGGGAACTGCAACCCGTCCGGCAGAGGGCTGTTGCACGCCGGCTAAAATTTTTAACAACGTTGATTTTCCCGCACCATTTTTGCCCATCAGCGCAATGCGGTCTTTTTCGTTGATTACAAAATTGATGTTTGAAAAAAGCGTTGTGCCGCCAAATTCTACGGCTAAATTATCTACTGAAACCATGTTATTTCTTCGCCGCTATCGCCTTCCAAATTCGTGCCGTTACACCATTGCCTTCTTTTTCGCTTATTATATGATAACCAAAATGATACAAAGCATTATCGGTTCCCATAAAAATAATATAGCAACGCGCTCCCTGTTCGGTTTCTTTGCTTATTGGTGCTACTTTGTGCAAAAAGGCTACGTTTATTGCTCGTTTGCGTATTAAATTGGCAAGTTCTTCTTGTGCCAAAAATACGGTTTTTCCTCGGTACACCGCTTTCAGTTTTTGCGCTGTGTTAAATTCCGGCAATTGTTCTTCTGCAATTAAATACAGCGTTTTTTTCGCCATATTGCCGCTTTGTTTCACGTGCCAAGCGTATTTTTTATCTTTCAACAACGCCGTATTTGTTTGCATATCTTTTATATGTTTATTCAAAAAACCAATAATAATCGGCAATTTGTAATACGCCTCGTCGCCATCGCTATCGCTTACACAAATGGGGAAGGAACACACTTCGGGCATTTGTTCAATAGCGGCATAATTGCCGCCAAGTACAATGCTCACAAAATCGTAAGCAATAGAATTTTTATCTTTCGGAAACGTAGTTTCGGCGTAAATCAAAAACGATTTGGTTGGGTCAAAGCGTTGGTTTTCAAATTCGGCAAGCGTTATAAAATCGAATTGCGTTACCCGCCAATTTTTTTGAATTGCGTCTTTAATCGCAGTATTGTACCCGCTCAACGCATTGTTGTTGGTTACCACATACAAAGTTGATGCAAAAAACGCAGGTAATTGTTTTGCTTTTGCCGTTGGGCGTTGTGCAAATAGTGTTACTGAACAAAAAAGTGCGCAGATGAGGATTAGGAGTTTTTTCATAAAATTAGATATTAAATTGATATTCGATTGATATTCAGTTGATATTCATTTGTGAATTGCAGGGCAAATATATGAATTTTTAAACACAAAAAAATATTCACAAATAATGATAAAGTTGAATACATAATAATATCTTTGTGGAAAATTTACAAAGGCTTATAAAAATATATCACTATGCCACAAATTTCAGACCGAGGGCACACCATGCCGGCTTCGCCCATACGAAAACTTTCAAAATATGCCGATGCTGCCAAAGCACGAGGCGTTGAAGTGCTACACCTCAACATTGGACAACCCGATTTGGCTACGCCACCGCAAGCTATTGATGCCGTGCGGAATTTTTCGGGCGAATATATTCCCTACTCTCATTCGGCAGGAAATATTACGTTGCGCAAAAAATTGGCAGAATATTATAATGCTATTGGAATTGTCATTTCGTACGAAGATATTTTGATTACCAACGGCGGCAGCGAAGCTATTTGTTTTGCCTATTACAGCATACTCAATTATGCCGACGAAGTAATTGTGCCCGAACCGTTTTACTCTAATTATTACGGTTTTACAACCGAAACCGGTGCTCGTATGATACCGGTACGTTCTACGATTGAAAGCGGTTTTGCACTGCCTTCGATTGAAGAATTTGAAAAAGCGCTTACGCCTCGCACCAAAGCAATTATGTTGTGCAATCCCAATAATCCTACGGGTTACGTGTATTCACGCAATGAATTGGAGCAAATTCGTGATTTGGTAAAACAATACAACCTGTTTTTAATTTGCGACGAAGTGTATCGTGAGTTTTGCTACGACGGCGAACATTATTCGGTAATGAATTTGCAAGGCATTGAGGACAATGTAATACTTATTGATTCATTTTCAAAACGGTACAATGTGTGCGGCATTCGCATTGGCGCGCTTATTTCTCGTAACAAAGATGTAATTGCTACATCATTGAAATTTGCGCAAGCTCGATTAAGCCCTCCTTCGCTCGGGCAAATTGTAGCCGAAGCCTTGTTGGACACACCTCAAAATTACATAAAAGAATCGGCAAAGGAATACGACAAACGCCGAAAATTTATTATCAATGAATTAAACAAAATAAAAGGCGTACGTTCACCCATGCCCAAAGGAGCGTTTTATTCCATAGTAGAATTGCCGGTTGATAATGCCGAAAAATTCTGCCAATGGCTATTGGAAGAATTTCAATACGAAGGTTCTACTATAATGTTGGCGCCGGGCAATGGTTTTTATACCGGTAAAAAACTTGGCGACAAACAAGTGCGCATAGCTTATATACTTAATATTGAGAAACTTACAAAAGCAATTGAATGTCTCAAACACGCTTTGGCGGTGTATCCGGGGCGAACGAATTAACTTGAAGATTTAAAAGATTTAAGAATTTAAAAATTTAACCTATGTTATTCATAGAATATTTTAAATGTTCACACAAATCAACGCAAAAGCGTCATTGCGAGGAACGAAGCAATGACGCCTTTTTGAAAAACTGTACTAATCCTGTTAATCTTAAAAATCTTGTAAAAATCGTGGTTCAGACAATCTTAAATCCTTAAATCTTACAGAGATGCAAAAAGTCCTTTTCATAATCAATCCCATGTCGGGCACCAACCGGCAAAAGAAAATGATAGAAAGATACGCCCGTCAGTATTTGTCGGCGGCGGACTTTGATTTGCATTTTTCGTACACCGAATATGCCGGTCATGCCATACAATTGAGCAACAATGCAAAAAACATTTTCGACATTGTGGTAGCCGTGGGCGGCGACGGCACTATTCACGAAGTGGCGCAACCGCTCGTACATTCCAAAACCTCGCTGGCTATTATTCCCATGGGTTCGGGCAATGGTTTGGCTCGTTTCCTGCACATTCCGCTCTATATTCGTCCGGCAATACGGCTGATTGCCGAAGGACGGAAAATGAAAATTGACACCATTTTATGCAACAACGAATATATACTGAACGTTGCCGGCTTTGGTTTCGATGCCATTATCGGCGATTTGTTCAATATAAATGTATCGAAACGTGGGGGACTAAAATATGTGCAACTTGTGAGCAAGGAATTGTTTACATACAAAGCTCAAACATTTACCTTTCACATTGATAATAAGGAATTTACACGAACATTTTTTATAGGGGCAATAGCCAATGCCAATCAATATGGTTTAAATGCACACATAGCGCCCACTGCCGATATTACCGACGGAAAATTTGAGGTTGTGTTTATTGAAAAATTCCCGCCACTATTCACTCTGAAACTCGTGCTTGATTTATTTTCCAACCGCATACACAAATCAAAATTTGTAGAAACCCTGCAAGCCGACTCTTTGACCATAAAAAACGACACCCCTTACACCATTCACATGGACGGCGAGCCTCGTGTAATGTATTCCGATATTAATTTTTCGATTGCACCGCAGTCGCTTTCTATAATTACAGGGGTTAGGGATTAGGAGACAAGGGGTTAGGAATTAGAGAATGAAAATTAAAATAATAAAAACGGGAGAACAATATCCAATACTTGGGAATATTTTGATTGGTTTAATAACTATTAGTTTAATAATTTTGTTAATTATCAATACTTTCCCTCAGTTAGAAAACAATGTAATAGTTACTGTCTTAGGGGCAACTATATTTATTCCATTCATTATATCACTTTTTTTAAAAAACTCTGTTGTGCCTATTGGTTTTTTCTTTATGGAAGATGAATATTTATGTTTGATTGAGAATGATATAACAACACGATTTAATATACAATCAATACAAAAATTACATTTGCGTTATCACGGCTATAAAGGAGTGTTATTTGCCGGAGGTACTATTTTTCGTCCTTCCGAAGTTGATGGCTCTGACAATATACTTTCATTTGAATTTGAAGGCAAGAAGTATAGAATAGAATTAGTGTTACAAAACAAACAAGAAAAAGAGTATTTGTTTCAAGTGATAAAGAAATATAACGGAAAAATCAAAAACTATAATGTAATCTATACGCTACCCGATTGGTTTAAATTTAGGCAATGGAAAAATAATGTCAAAATAGATACTGAATTACTCACTACTCAAAAATAGTTCGCCCAAAGAAAAATCCACCTGCGTAGTAAGTTTCACATTTCGTTCCTCACCTTCGTAAAGCGCAACCGAAAAACCTGCATTTTCCCACACCGAAGCATCGTCGGTAAATTGTGGCGAATATGGTTGTTGATAGGCTTGTTTTAGTTTTTCTGCGTTGAATATTTGTGGCGTTTGCACTCGTTTTATTGTGGTGCGGTCTATTGGTTTTGAATTTTCACCGTCCGTAATTCGCAGTGAATCAATGGAATCTATAACAGGAATTGCACTACCATTTTGGCGAGCGCAGGCAAAACCACGAGCAATGCAATCGGGCGAAACGAGCGGGCGCACACCATCGTGAATTGCAACAAAACTATTAGTTTCAACACACGCAAGTCCGGCTTGCACGGAATAAAACCGCTCTGTACCACCGGCTACAACAATGTGATTAATCGTGCAATTATGTGTTCTGCACAATTCAAACCAATATTCTATTTGCTCTTGCGGCAAAACTACAATTATTTTAATCGTGGGCGAATAGGCATAAAAAGCCTCCAAACTGCGCATAAGCACCGGTTTTCCTGCCAAAAGCATAAATTGTTTGGGCGTTTCCGATTGCATGCGCAAGCCTTTTCCGCCGGCTACAAGGATTACATATTCTTTATCTTTGGTCATATTTTTTCAGGAATTAAAAATCTCAACAAAGGTACGGATTAATTGATACTTCGACAAGCTCTGTAACCAAAATCAAATTGAAAATTGAAATTTTTTCGCTCTACTTGTTTTTCGAGGGAATTTATTGTATCTTTGCACTAAGAAAAATAAGAAACTATGTCAACAATAACGATGAATTTACCCATTGAAGTGGAAGTGGCAAAACGCATAAGAAAATATGCAAGCCATCGCAAAACATCGGTTTCGAGTATTGCAGAGAATTTTTTTGCATTTATTACCGCAACGCCTACTGTAAAAGCAAAAGAAACGGACATCAGTCCTCTTGTTAAGTCATTTAGTATCGACAACGTGAATATTCCTGCCGATTTCGATTACAAAACCGAATTAACAGGTGCGCGAAATGAAAAATATTTGTAATGAACATTTTTATTGATACAAATATTTTGATTGACTTACTCATTAAGCGACAACCTGCATACGCAAGTGTTGCAAAAGTGTTTGATGCCGCATTCAAGAAAAAAGATAGGATTGTAATTTCTAATTTGAGTATTATCAATGCACACTATGTAGTAAAAAAAATTGCAGGTGTACAGGAAAATGATTTGCGTACAGCATTACACAATATATGCTCCACTTGCGAAATAGCTCCACTAAATGTTGGAGTTACAATAAAATCGCTTGTTTCTCCATTTAAAGATTTTGAAGATGCTACGCAGTATTATTGTGCATTGGAAAATACTTGCGATGTAATTATAACCAACAACGAAAAGGATTTTAAACATTCTTCGCTGCCGGTAATGAATACTGATGAATTTTTGGCAGGTTATTTAGAGAAATGAGAAAAAAATATATGAAACGAGAAAAAATAACTATCGAAAAAATCTCTCCGCCATGCCCGTAAATATACCCGACACGCTGCCCGCAGCAGAAGTGTTAAAAAACGAAAACATATTTATTATGAACCAAAGCCGAGCGGTGTCGCAAGATATTCGCCCGCTACACATAGGCATACTCAATTTGATGCCCAACAAGGAAACTACCGAAACGCAGCTAATTCGCATGTTGAGTAATTCGCCTTTGCAGGTTGAAATTATTCTGTTTTTTACCAAAACGCATATTTCAAAAAACACTTCGAGCGAACATCTTACTTCGTTTTACCACTCGTTTGACGAATATAAAAATCAAAAACTCGACGGTTTGATTATAACCGGAGCACCGGTGGAACATCTTGAATTTGAACAAATTACCTATTGGAACGAACTGACGCAAATTTTGGATTGGGCGAAAGAGAACGTAACCTCTACCTTATTTATTTGTTGGGGTGCGCAGGCGGCATTGTACTATTATTATGGTATTCAAAAATACGATTTACCGCAAAAAACCTTCGGAATTTTCAAACACAGCCTCAACAAACCAAACGAACCGTTATTGACCGGTTTCGACGACGAATTTTACGTTCCCCACTCACGCAACACCTACACTCGCCGTGAAGATATTGCGGCACACCCCGAATTGGAACTTGTGAGCGAATCAATTGAAGCAGGCGTGTATCTTACCATATCGAAAGATAAAAAACAAATATTTGTAAGCGGACATTCGGAATACGACCGGTTTACCTTGCGTGATGAATATCTGCGTGATGTAAAAAAAGGCATTGAAATTGCTTTGCCCGAACATTATTTTCCAAACAACGACCCTTCGCAAACACCGCTCAATGTATGGAAAAGTCACGGGAATTTATTGTTTAGCAATTGGTTGAATTATTATGTGTATCAGGAAACGCCGTATCAATTGTAAAGCCCCCCTAAATCCCCCCACAAGGGGGGACTTCCTGCCGACGGTCAAGTTTATAAAAAAACAAAACAGAATAAAATAAAATTAAAATAGTATTAATAATTAAACCACAGCTCTAAAAGTCCCCCTTGAGGGGGGATTTAGGGGGGCTTCTAAACCATGAAAAAACTAATCATTATTTGTAGTATTATATGTTTTGCTTTTGCAAATAGTTTTGCACAAACGGGGATTTACTCCTCGCAAAATCGCAAAGCAATTGCCAATTACGAAGAAGGCTTGCGTAATTACCAATATTCCTACTACGACAAAGCCTTGCAAAATTTGAGCGATGCGATTAAGATAGACCCTTCGTTTGCCGAAGCCTATTACTTGCTTGCAGGCGTGTATGCAAAGAAAAAAGACGACGATAAAATGATAGAATCGTTGCAACTTGCCGTGCAAAATTGCAGTGCAAACAACCCTATGCCCTACTACAAATTGGCGGTTGAATTATTGAACATTGGCAGATACAGCGAGGCACTGCAAAATTTCAAAAAAATCCAGTCAAAAGACAGACCGTTTTTTTCGCCCAAAGAACAGGAACATATTGCTCTCAGTATTCGTCAAGCTACCGATGCCATACAAATTATGAAATCGCCCATACCATTTTCGCCGGTCAATATGGGCAAAAATATCAATACGCAATTCGATGATTACCACCCTGCCATAACTGTTGACGACAATCTTTTTATATTCACATCGAATATTCCCATAAATGCCCGCATGACGCAGGAAGATATTTTTTATTCTACAAGACAAAACGGCGAATGGCAGCCTCGCCGTGTGTTTCCTGCACCAATTACCACACCAAACAACGAAGGCGCTGCCTCAATTTCTGCCGACGGACGCACTATGGTGTATACCATGTGCAACGCTCCGGGCGGGTATGGTTCCTGCGACATTTATATAACCTACTATGCCTTAGGACAATGGACTATGCCCAAAAACATAGGCGCACCCATAAACACCAAACATTGGGAATCGCAACCAAGTCTTTCGGCTGACGGAAAAACCTTGTATTTTGTATCAAATCGTCCGGGTGGAAAAGGCAAAAAAGATATATGGGTAAGCCGTAATATTTCGGAAAATCAATGGTCGGAACCTGAAAATTTAGGCGAGCCTATTAATACTGCGAACGATGAAGAATCGCCGTTTATTCATGCCGACGGCAAAACGCTGTTCTTTTCGTCGGACGGACATTTGGGCTTGGGCAAAAAAGATATTTTTATCACACAACGCTATGCCGACGGCACGTGGAAAACGCCCGTCAATGCCGGTTACCCGCTCAATAGCAAAGACGACGAAGGTCTTGTAATTGTGAATGCGCAAGGCACAAAAGGCTATTTTGCATCGAACCGTGAAGGCGGATTTGGCGGCTTGGATTTATATGAATTTTCTATCTCTCCCAATATGTTTGCCATTATGCCTTTTCCTGTAACCTACGTCAAAGGCTTGGTTTTCAATGCAAAAGAGCCGGTAAAACGCATTGCAGCACAATTAGATTTACGTGATGTGGAAACAAATGAATTACTTTTTGCATCGAATGCCGATTACAACGGAAATTTTACCGTACCATTTATGGAAGGCAGAAATTATGCTCTTTCGGTAAGTTTTCCCGGGTATTTATTTTATTCGGCACAGGTAAATTTAGAAACGAATAGAACAATGATTGAAGTTCCACTACAACCAATAGAAGTGGGCAGCAGCGTGGTGTTGAACAACGTATTTTTCGATACCGACAGCTATGAACTAAAACCCGAATCGCAAGCCGAATTGCTCACAATTGTTGATTTCATGAAAGTCAATCTTACGCTCAGTTTTGAAATTGGCGGTCATACCGACAATACCGGTACAAAACAAAACAACATTACGCTTTCAAACAATCGTGCACAAGCGGTGTATTCATTTTTAGTGGAACATGGTATTGACAGTAAGCGACTTACCTACAAAGGCTATGCCGATACCAAACCTCTTGCACCAAATGATAGCGAAGCAAACAAAGCGAAAAATAGACGGACGGAGTTGAAGATTACGAAGAAATAACTCAATTTGCCAATGAGAAAATATGCCAATGTACCAATACGATAATTTAAAAATTCAATTTATTGGCACATTGGCATATTGAATTATTGGCAAATTCAAAAAAAGTATTATCTTTGCAACCGCAAAAAGCCCAAGTGTTGAAATTGGTAGACAAGCATGGTTGAGGGCCATGTGCTCATTAGGGCGTGCAAGTTCAAATCTTGTCTTGGGCACTTTTTTAAACGCAACTTTTTCGGTTGCGTTTTTTTATTTTTATAAAAATGGATTGCTTCGTTCCTCGCAATGACGCTCTTTTGTTGATTTGTGCAAACTCTCAAAAAAGCGTCATTGCGAACAAAGTGAAGCAATCCAGAAATTAACCATTAACCACTAAAAATGTTATTATCAACTGCTTACTTCCCGCCTCTCGCCTATTTCGCCGCAATTGCCACTGCGCAAAACATCTGCATTGAAGCCCACGAACACTACATAAAACAAACCTACCGCAATCGCTGCACAATTTATTCGGCAAATGGTTTACTCGATTTAATTGTGCCGATTGAAAAACCGCAAGGTTCAAAAACGCTTATTCGTGATGTGCAAATATCGTATGCCGAAGCATGGGTAAAACAACATAAGCATGCTTTTGTGTCGGCATATAAATCCTCGCCGTTTTTTGATTATTATGCCGATGTGTGTTTCGCAATTTTAGATAAGCAAGAAAAATTTTTGTGGGATTTGAATGAAAAATTACTACATACGTTGTGTAAACTTATTGGGCTTTCGGTTACAATTACGAATAGTGAAGATTTTACGCCACTCAATACGTGTGCACATGATTTGCGTTACGCGATTTCGCCAAAACAGTCCATTGAATTACCACAACTACCCTATTCACAGGTGTTTGATGAAAAGTTTGGATTTCAATCTTCGGTTAGTGTTTTTGATGCTGTTTGTAATTTGGGGAGTGATACTAAGGAGTATCTGTTGTCTGAATCAGAATTTACAGGATTACAGGATTAGCAAATTTTTTTCTTGACCCATTCTGCAAATCCTAAAATTTTGAAAATCCTGTTTCAGACAATTAATTATTCCGCAACACAGCGAACTGATAATCCGTCCGTAAGGTAACTGTTATAAATGCTAATTGAGCCGTTATGAGCACACAAGGCGTAGGCAAAATCACCATTACTGTGTGTACTACTCAAATAAAAACCTGCGAAACCCGCGTAGCTGAGCGAGCCTGCCACGCTACTGCGATGTCCTACAGCCGGAAGAAAGATAGAATTACCGGTAATTTTATCAGTAATTTTATATCCATTCATATCATTGAGAACAATCAATTCTTTATCCACTTTCACTACCTCCAAAAAATATGCAATTTCCCACATTGCCGGCACTCGCCAACCCGAGGGGCAAGGGTCGTTGACTTTTTCCCACGTATCGCCGATGGGTATTGTATTATTCCAATCATCTAATATAAAATGCTCTTTAGGTTCTATTGCACTCCACGCCGTTTTTCGATTCCATTGGTACAGCATACCCACGTCTTCGGGAGTAGCTGCAAATGTGCCGGGAGCATCAACATTACGAGTAGCCCATTTTACACCATTTATTACAACACCCACATCAGTAGTATCAGTATTTTGCGCTTGCGCCACATAAAACCCACACAACAAAAACACAATGTGTAAAACAATCACTTTTTTCATCATATATTCCTGTATCTGACAAGGGGGCATGCCCCCTTGCTTATAAACTCACTCGCACTTTCCCTTCCTGCAAAGAATAATACTCCTCATTCACAACAACTTCCCGCAATTCCCCTTCTTCCAACGAAATTTCAATTGCCGCGCTTGTCATACAAATGTGCAACAACGCGCCACGATACAGAATTGAAAACGAAAGTTTCGCCCATTCTTTGGGCAATTGCGGTGCAAAACTCACGGTGTGCGATTTTGTGCGCATTCCGGCAAAACCTTGCACAATTGCCAACCACGTTCCTGCCATGCTGGTAATGTGCAAACCCTCGTGTGCTTCTTTGTTGTAATCGTCCAAATCCAAACGAGCGGTACGCAGGTAAAGTTCGTATGCTTTGGCAACATTGCCGATTTTCGATGCCACCACCGAGTGTATGCACGGCGAAAGCGACGATTCGTGAACACAACGAGCTTCGTAAAAATTAAAATTGCGTTCAATGTGTTCCATATCAAAGTCATTTTCAAACACATATAAACCTTGCACCACATCGGCTTGTTTTATGTAGCACGAACGCAAAATTCTGTCCCACGACCAATGTTGATTTATGGGGCGTTGCTTCGCATCAAGTTCGGCAACGTTTTTTTGTTCTTTATCTAAATAGCCGTCGTTTTGTAAAATAATACCGTAATTTTCGTCTTCGGGCAGGTACATATTTTTTGTAATATCTGTCCAACGCAGAACTTCAAAATTTTCGTCAAATGCAATTTTTTTGCACAATTCTGCAAATTCCTGTTTGGCAACACGTTTTGCCCAACTGATAGTTTCCAAAGTATATTGCAAACACCAGCGAGCGAAATAATTGGTGTACCAATTGTTGTGCACATTATTTTCGTATTCATTTGGTCCCGTTACGCCCAAAATCATATATTTTCGCTTCATTGGCGATAAATTTACCCGTTGCGCCCAAAAACGCGAAATTGCAATCAACAATTCCAAACCGCCTTCCATTAAATACGATTTATCGCCGGTATAGTTCACGTAATTATATACAGCATAAGCAATTGCGCCGTTGCGGTGAATTTCTTCAAACGTAATTTCCCACTCATTATGACATTCATCGCCGGTCATTGTAACCATTGGAAACAAGGCTGCGCCACCGGAAAAACCTAATTTTTCGGCGTTAGCAATCGCTCTATCTAATTGTTTGTAGCGATAGGTAAGCAGTTGTTTTGCAACGTGTTCGGGCGAAGTTGAGAGATAAAACGGCAAGCAAAACGCTTCGGTGTCCCAATAGGTGCTGCCGCCGTATTTTTCGCCGGTAAATCCTTTTGGTCCAATATTCAGGCGGCTATCGTTACCGGAATAGGTTTGATGCAAATGAAAAATATTGAAACGAATGCCTTGTTGCGCTTCCACGTCGCCTTCTATGCAAATATCGCTTGTTTTCCATTTTTCTGCCCAAGCTTGTATATGCTCTTGTTTTAATTGTGTAAAACCTTTTTGTACGGCTTCGCTCAGACGAATTTCTACCGTTTGCGCCAATTCTTGTTCGGCATAATTGAGTGTGGAAATTTGGCAGGCAAGTTTTTCAATTAGTAGCAATTGTTGCGCTTGCAATTCAATTTCTACAATTTCGGAAAGTAATTTATTTTCACACACGCGGTGTGTTTTTATACTCTTATTTTCGGCAAAAAATGTTGTACAAATAGCCGTTGCAAGCGAAAATTGCGGCACATCGTAAGGCGTTTTTTTCGTTTTATCAATGGCATACACAAATCGTCCGTCAATATTTTGCGCAATTGAATCCCAAAACGATTCATTATAGTTTGAATCTTCATTGTGCACATCGGAATTAATTGTAGATTCTATGCGAATGGTGCAATTTTTATTTGCTCGCAACACAAATCGCAACGCTCCTACTTCCGTATCTACCACACTTACAAAGCGTTCAGTTTCAAACGTAACCTCTACCCCATCAGGCATTTTCACTTGAACTGCACGCGATAAAATTCCTTGTTGCATATCAAGTTGCCGGTAAAACGACAGAATTTCGCACTGTGCCAAATCAAGCGCTTGATTATTTACCCACACATTTACACCAATCCATGCCGGCGCATTGAGCACTTTTGCAAAATAATCGGGGTAACCGTTTTTCCACCAGCCTACACGGGTTTTGTCGGGGAAAAACACGCCGCCAATGTAATTACCACGCAGCGATTTTCCGCTATATTGCTCTTCAAAATTGGCGCGTTGCCCCATAGCTCCGTTACCTATGCTAAAAATACTTTCGGCTATTTGATGGCGGTCGGCGTTAAAATCGGTTTCGGTGATAAGCCATTCGTGAGGGGGGAATAAGTTCATATAATTAATGGTTAATGGTTAGTTTGTTTCTTTCATGGTTGGTTATTTTCTATTTGCTATTCCTGCTAACGAGTATGGTGTCGGCTCTTATTTACATCGCTTTCAATTTTGCGGAAAGTGTTGTTTTTTACATGGTTTCCGCAAAATTAAAACAAAAGCAAATCATTTAAATTTACTTCACTTTGTATAGTATTCCGATACATATTTCGTTTCACTCCAATGGTTGTAATCATTGTTGTATGAATGTTTTTTCTCGTTTTTGTTTGCTTGGCAAAAGTAGCACATTTATGCTGTAAAACATCGTTGTACTCCTTCGTTATTTCATATTCTTCTTTTGAATATTTCATCTCACACAAATTTATCATATTGTCTTTTCGGTCAAGTACAAGGTCTATTTGTGCAGTAATTTTCTTCGTTTCTTTATCTCTATTCAGCCACGTTGAATACGTTGTAGAAACGCCTGATATTCCGAGTTTGTGTTTTATTTGTGGAATGTGCAAAAGACATATTTGCTCAAAGGCATATCCACGCCACGAATTTACAAGAGGAGTAGCAAAATTGTTTGTCCAAAATTTTTCATCATTATTGTTTTTATTATGAATAAAATCGAGATAAAACAGTGAAAATAAATCAATTAATTGATACATTTTATTATTTTGTTTTTTTTCAAAGGCGTAATATGAGCGTATAAAACCGCATTGTTCCAATTCTTCCAACATTTTTGTAATAGCTCCTCCATCGGGCAGTTTTGAATGTTCAACGATTTCTTCCCGTAAAAGTCCTTTGCGTTTTTCGCCAAGAGCAATTACGAGCGCAATGTATTTTTCCGAATTTCTAAAAAGCGAACTGTATAGTTCTTGAAATTCATCTTTCAACGGAGCGTTTTTTACAAAAAACAGATTATCAACATTTTGCGGCAATCCGTAACTGCCATGTAACTGCCGCCAATAGTAGGGAACGCCGCCAAAAATCATGTAGTAATCGAGCAAATTGCTGCTGTCTATTTTTATTTTTCGTTTTTCGGCATATTCCGCACATTCTTTTAACGTAAATGGCTGTAATGGAATTTGATACGTTACGCGATTGTGCAATCCGCCACGATTTTTAATGATTTTGTTAATCATCCACGAAGTTGACGAACCACAAACGACTAACAAAATAGCGGGATTCGACGAGGCGTAAGTGTTCCACCAATATTCAAATGCTTGAATGAAATTTGAACCCATTGTGGCAAGCCAAGGCATTTCGTCAATAAAAATCACTTTTCGTCCTTTTTTTCGAGAACGTTCAAGTTGTTGGCGCAACATTTCAAAAGCCATCGTCCAACTTTCCGGAGTGGGGATTACCATGTTGAAATAGCGGTAATAAGCATTTTTGAAATTTTCGAGTTGCGTTTTCATTGTAGCATGTTCACTACCGGAAAAATAGAAACCAAACTGTTCTTTAAAAAACTGCTTGATTAAAAACGTTT
Source organism: Bacteroidota bacterium (assembly GCA_009786075.1). Classification (GTDB taxonomy): domain Bacteria; phylum Bacteroidota; class Bacteroidia; order Bacteroidales; family UBA1715; genus WQTX01. The sequence continues at coordinate 40,436 of WQTX01000008.1, forward strand.
TACCAACTCTACGCCGACCATAAATAGCAACAAATTCAGGTTCACCGGAATCTACAATCCTTTGCAGTAGCTCTATTTCCTTTTTTCTCCCAATAATTTCATTCATAATTTGAAATGCTTCAATTTTGCGGAAAATATATAAAAAATATATGTTTCCGCAAAATTAAAATAAATTTATTTTCTACAAATGTTAAAATTTTTAATAAGTCTTACATCTCAATACCCATATCTCTGCACTATCTCCCGAATTGACAAAAACCCAATCTGCCCCAAAATTTCAGGAGTTACTTTATGAAATTCGCAGGAACTCACATCATCGGCAACTTGTAAAGTGCTAAAATCGAGCACTGTACATTCAAAAACCAAATCAATGGTAAAAACCGAAAGTCCGCTAAATACGTATTCATTTGGAAATGAGCCTTTGTACACCGCTTTATCAATGTGCAGATTGAGTTCTTCGCGCACTTCCCGTGCAAGTGCTTTTTCGGCAGTTTCGTTTGGGTCTATAAATCCGCCGGGCAGGTCAAGAGTGCCTTTGCCGGGATTGAAGGCTCGGCGTGTAAATAAAATTTCGCCCTTTTCGTTGCGAATAAGTGCCGCTACTGCGCCCGCAGCGTTGGTGTATAATTCAAATTTGCAGTCGGCGCATTTGTGTGCTTTTTCGCCAAAAGGCGTGAATGTATTGCTTCCACAGCGTGGGCAATAGCGGAAAACGTATTTGGGGTTTGTGTTATTCATGGTGCATGAGTGTTTCAATTTCGTCAATTTCAATAGGAATATTCGCTATTAAATCGTAATTGCCGGTTTCGGTAATCACAATATCGCTTTCCAAACGCACGCCAAATCCCCATTCGGGAACGTACAAACCGGGTTCGCACGAAACTACCATATTGGGTTTGAGTATATCGCTGCGCTTGCCAACATCGTGAGTATCAAGTCCTATAAAATGCGAAGTGTTGTGCATAAAATATTTGAAATATGCAGGTTTGCCGTTTATTCCGTTTTTTACATCGTCGGTTGAAATTAGCCCAAGTTGCAATAATTCTTCTTGCATAGCTTCGCACACGAGTTTGTGATATGCCTCTATGCTTGTTCCGGCAACTATTTGAGTGCGAGCAAAATAAAACACACGCAACACAGCATTATATACTAATTTTTGTTGTGCGGTAAATTTCCCCGAAACGGGAATTACACGAGTGCAATCGGCGGCATAATTGGCGTATTCTGCTCCAAAATCTATTAAAATACTATCGTTGGGTGCAATTATGCAATTGTTTTTATTGTAATGCAAAAAACAGGAATTTTCGCCTGCTGCCACAATCGGCTCAAAAGCGTGATGCGACACGCCTTCGGCAATAAATGTGTGCCACAAAAGAGCCTCAATTTCGTATTCTCGCATTCCGGGTTTGGTATTTTTCAACACCGTGCGAAATGCTTTTTCGGTAATATCGCAAGCTCGTTGCATAAGGGCAAGTTCTTCCGGTTCTTTTATCATACGGCTTGTGGCAAGCAGTGGCGCACAGTTTTTTATGGAAATATTTTGAAACTGTTTTCGCAATAGTTTCCCCAAACGAATTTCGCGCGTAAGCACTTGATTACCACGTCGGTTGTTGTTTTGATTGAGAAAAATAGTAGAAATATGAGGCAGCAATTCGGCAATAGATTGCGCAATATTTTTGGTATAACGAATGTGCGAAATGCCCGAAATTGCAGTAGCTTCGGCGGCAGTCAGTTTTTTCCCTTCCCACCGTTCCATAAGCGGATTGGGTTCTCGCACAAAAAGAATTGCCTGTTCGTTTTTATCTGTTTTATCGGGCAAAAGTATCAAAAACGAATTTTCTTGCTCAATACCGGTAAGATAAAAAAAATCGGAACTTTGCCGATAGCGATACAAGCCGTCGTTGCGCAACACTTGGTCGGCACCGCAGATAATGGCAATGGAATTTTCAGGCAATTGTGCGAGAATTTTTTCGCGATTGCGGGTGAATAAATTGGGGGTTATGGGCGGGTAACGCATAAAATTAGAAAGAAAGCCCCCTAAATCCCCCACAAGGGGGACTTTTTGAGCTGTGGTTTAATTATTATGTTTATTTTTTTTTCCTAAGCCCCCTTGAGGGGGTTTGGGGGCTTTTTTAAAACTTAGTAATCCACCCAAATTCGTCCTCAATATCGCCCGACTGAATACCAGTAAGCATTTCGTACAGTTTTGTGCACACAGCACCTGCTTCATCGGGGTTACCAAAGGTGTATTTTTTATTGTTCGCAGGGTCGGTTACCGAATAAATTGGCGACAACACGGCAGCCGTGCCACATTGCGCTGCTTCATCACATTCGGCAAGTTCTTCCAAAAGAATTTGACGGCGTTCAACCTGCAAACCAATATGTTCAGCCAATCGCATAAGGCTTAAATTGGTAATAGATTCAAGTATGGACAATGATGTGGGTGTAATATAGGTATTTCCTTTAATGGCGAAAAAATTTGCCGGACCACATTCGTCTATATATGTTTTTTCTTTTGGGTCTAAATACATTGCCGAACTGTACCCTTCTTGCTGTACTCGCAGCGTGGTATTGAGCGCAGCAGCATAGTTACCGCCGACTTTTACCGCGCCTGTTCCAAGCGGAGCCGCACGGTCGGTGTCTCGCTCTACCACTACGTTTCCGGGTTTGAAACCATTTTTAAAATACGGACCAACCGGACTTGCAAACATTACAAATAAATAATCATCACTGCGATTCAAGCCAAGACGTGGCGTAGTGCCTATCAACAAAGGGCGAATATACATAGTTGCGCCTGTTCCATAAGGTGGAACAAAATCTTTATTATTTTCGATAAGCGCACGCAAGCATTTTTCAAACACTTCTTCGGGCACTTCTTGCATTGCTATTCGTGCTGCCGAACGGTTTAATCGAGCTGCATTGTCTTTCCATCGAAACATGCGAATAGCGTTATCTTTTCCCCGATAGGCTTTCAATCCCTCGAAACATTCTTGTCCGTAATGCAGGCATGTAGCCGATATGTGAACAGGAATTATATCGTCGGCGTGAACGGTAACTTCGCCCCATTGGTTGTTTGAAAAAGAGCATCGAACATTTGCTCCGGTGTTGGTGTATGCAAAAGGCTGAGTTGCCCAATCGGTATTCGCATTCATTGTAAAAATAATCGTATTATTGTGTTTTTATATTTTTTTTCAGTTTGCAAAGGTGCAAAAAAAATGTTATAAATAAAAAAATGTAATACGTTTTTTCACGTATTGTACGAAATTTAACATTTTTGTTTCCTTGTTTACTAAAAAACTTGTCAACTCGTTCACTTGTCAACTAATTTTTATACCTCGTAAACCAACTGCCAATTTTCAATTCAATCACACCAAACAACGCCTCTTTTATAATGCCACTCGACATTTTCGATGTTCCTTCACGGCGGTCGGTAAAAACAATTGGCACTTCGGTAATTTCAAACCCGTATTTCCATGTTTTGAATTTCATTTCAATTTGAAATGCGTAGCCTTTGAATTTAATTTTGTTAAGCGGAATTGTTTGCAATACTTTTTTGTAGTAACACACAAAACCGGCAGTTGAATCGTGCACTTTCATGCCGGTAATCAGGCGCACATATTTCGATGCACAGTACGAAAGCAAAATCCTGCTCATGGGCCAATTTACCACATTCACACCTTTCACATAGCGCGAACCTATTGACATTCCTTGATTTTTCACACAAGCCTCGTATAATTTCGGCAAATCGTGCGGCGGATGCGAAAAATCGGCATCCATTTCTATAATATACTCATAACCCTGCGCCAATGCCCAATCGAAGCCTGCAAGATAGGCTTTGCCAAGCCCTTCTTTGCCTTTCCGGTTAAGCAAATGCAAAGCATCGGGAAATTCCGGTTGCAATTCTGCAACTTTTTTTGCAGTGCCGTCAGGCGAATTATCATCAACAATTAAAATATGAAATTGCTTTTCCAATGAAAATACGCATCGTATGATGTTTTCTATATTTTCAATTTCGTTGTATGTGGGGATTATTACGAGGGAGTCAAAAAGTCCCCCTAAATCCCCCCTTAGGGGGGACTTTTGGAACTGTGGTTTATTATTTAAGTATTGTGTCATTTTTATTTATTTTATCTATGCAACTTTTCCAAAGTTTAGAACTTTGGAAAAGTTCGTCTTTTAGTCCCCCTGAGGGGGATTTAGGGGGCTGTTCATCATTTTCTCATAAAGCGCCTGCACCGGCAATCCCATAACATTAAAATACGAGCCGTTTATGTGATGTATGCCAATATAGCCAATCCATTCCTGCACGCCGTAAGCGCCGGCTTTGTCGAAGGGTTTGTATTTCTCTACGTAGTAATCAATATCGTCGGGCGTAAGGCGAGAGAAACTTACCAAGCTGAGCACCGAAAACACTTCTTTGCGGCGAGTTGTTCCTATGCACACGCCAGTAACCACCATGTGTGTTGCGCCCGAAAGTATTGTGAGTAATTCTTTGGCATTTTGTGCCGAAGTTGGTTTTTGTAAAATAATATTGTCTTTTATAACAATGGTGTCGGCAGTTATTAAAAAATCGTTTTCCTGCAAATCGGGTACAAAGGCATCGAATTTTTTTTCGGCAATGTATTCCGATATTTTTTCCACCGGCATATTTGACGGATAGGTTTCATCGGTGTCTTTCACACGCACCTCGAAATCTATATCAAGTCCGGCAAGCAATTCACGGCGGCGTGGCGACCCGGAGCCTAATATGATGTGATGGTTTTTATATTTTTCTCGTAATCGGTTCATTATATAAACACATTACGCAGCACCACATACAGCAATCCTGCAATAAGAATTAATTTCAAACTACCGCTCACTATGTGATATTCGCGGGCAGTTTGCGCTTTGCGAAATAAATATGCCGAAATAATTGTAGGCACAGCCAACGCTAACGAAATATAGAGGTACGAAAATAATTCGGCAACATACAGTATTTGCACCACAATCAAAGCAACAATGCTTATGGCATACATGCCAAGAACAATTATTTTAGTGTTTTTCACGCCGAGTGAAATGGGCAAAGTGTTGCGTCCGTAAGCGGCATCGCCTTCCAAATCTTCTATGTCTTTTACAATTTCACGTATAAGCGAATATAAAAATGCAAACACCGAAAAGCCAAAGCACCACATTAAAATCGGCTCGAAACTTTGGAAACGGCTGATTAAAATATATTTATACATAAAATTGAGCGGCAACAATTCGTACACCGCCGTTATAAGCGGAACCATGGCAACAAGTGCGGCAACAATAACATTGCCAATCAATGGCTCTTTGCTAAAAGTGGTAGAATAAAACCACAGCAAACCGGCAATAAACACAAAAATCAGTGAAAAATAAATATGCCCAATGGCAATAGAAGCAATAGTTCCACAGAATATACCCACTGCGTTGAAAATCCAATGCAACATCATTGCCCGGCGGCGAACGATTGTTTTTCCCACAATTACTTTTTCCGGTTTGTTCATCATATCGGCGCTTACGTCGAAATAATCGTTGATAATGTAACCGGCTGCCGAAATACTTACCGTGGCAATAACCAACAAAATAAAATGAAACAACGAAAATTGCAGTTCAACACTCACAATATTGCCAAGCGGCGTGAGTGCCGCCATTGGATACACAATACCATAGCGCACCACACACATAGTGAGCACTATGATTGCTAAATTTTTGTAGCGGATGAGGTTGAGTAGAGATTTCATAATATTAGTAAAAAAGCCCCCTAAATCCCCCTCAAGGGGGACTTTTGGAACTGTGGTTTATGTTGTTATTTCTTATACATTATTGTTGTTTTTTATTTTGTCATTTTTTGCAAAAGCTCACGTGATTTGCACACTCCAAAGTCCCCCTTGAGGGGGATTTAGGGGGCTTTACCACACAAACGCATCACTATCCAACCAAGTACCATGCGCTCGCAAAGTTTGCTCAATAATATCGCGCACACAACCGCAACCGCCTTGTTTGTCGGAAATATAATCGCTTATTTCCTGTATTTCGTACGCTGCATCGCTGGGGCAGGCGCACAAACCTGCTCGTTTCATTACATTGTAATCGGGCAAATCGTCGCCCACATACAGCACATCGGCATCGGAAAGATTGTGTTTCTTTAGAAAATTTTCATAATCGTGTATTTTATTATGCGAGGCTATATATACATCGAAAACACCCAAATCATTGAAACGTTTAATTACCGATTGACATTTTCCACCGGTAATAATTGCTATGGGGTAACCTTTTTTGGCGGCAAAATGCGTTGCATAACCGTCTTTCACGTTCATTGCCCGCATTTGACTGCCGTCGGCAAACACGTGAATTGTGCCGTTGGTAAACACGCCATCAACATCGAACGCAAAGGCTTTTACCTGTTTTAACTGTTCTTTAAAAATTCCCATTATTGCTGTTCGTCTTTTACGTGAAACTGTATAATAGATTGGCTCATATCGCTATATATCTGTTGGATTTCGGGGTAATCTTTCAACAATTCCACGTGTTTTTCTACAATAAATACATCGTTGCGCACTGCCGGACCTGTTTGTGAAATTTTGGGCGAATATTTTGAAAGTTTTTCAAACGTCTCACGCAACATGGGACGATAGGCTTCAAATTTCAACTGCCTGTTTTGCAAAAGCATTTCGGCAATTGTACATAAATGATTGGTAAAATTGCACGCAATAACAGCACACAGATGCAAATACGCTCGCTGTTCGGAAGAGGCAGTTTGCACATGAGGTGTTATTTTTTTGCAAAATTCATAGAGCGTTGCCAGATTTTCGTCAGAATTACTTTCTACAAAAATAGGAATTTCGCTATAATTGATTTCTTTAAATTTAGAAAACGTTTGCAACGGATACACCACACCGTAATTAATTGCAAAATCGTAAAACACATCAATACCCACGCTACCCGAAGTGTGCACCACAAATTTATTGCCTATGCGTGGACTTACTTGGCGTATAACCTGTTGAATAGCCCGGTCGCTAACCGAAATTATGTATATATCGGCAGTGGTGTTTATGGTTTCAATGTCGGTAGTAAAGGCGCACTCCATACGTGAAGCTAATTCCACCGCCGATTTCATAGTGCGACTAACCACCTGCACTATCTGCACTCCTTCGTTTTTCAGAGCAATTGCCAAATGCGTACCCACATTTCCGGCACCTATAATTACTGCTTTCATTTCTTATTCCCCCTTATAATTTACAAAGATACAATTTAATTGTAAATTGTAAATTATAAATTGAAAATTAATTACGAACAATTTAGGGGACGAGTTGACAAGTTGACGAGTTGACAAGTTAACGAGGAGGTTGATATGTTTTTTTCTCTTGTGAACTCGTTAACTTGTCAACTTAGTGATGTGAAATAAAAAAACTTATAATAGTTTACTATTACGGTGCTACGCACCTTGTGCTGCGTTTATGTATTTTTTACTACAAAGATTAACGGTGCTCTGCACCTTAAATATAGACGAAAAAGTTGCGTAGCAACGTAATATTTGTAGGTATTAATGTTTGTTGTTATAAGGTGCAGAGCACCGTAATATTGTTATAAATTGTTTATTTCGTGTCCCTTAAAAACTCGTCAACTAAAAACTTGTCAACTCGTTAACTACCTCCTCCATCAACCACTTAGGCGTTGAAGTAGCTCCGCAAATTCCAATTGACTGATTTTTTGTTATGGGCAATTTTGCAACATCTTCTACGGTGCTTATAAAGTGAGTATTGCTATTTACTTGTTTGCAAATATTGAAAAGTACTTTTCCGTTAGAACTTTTTCGGTCGCTCACAAAAAGTACCATATCATAATTCTGGGCAAAAAGTTTCAATTCTGCCTCACGACTTGCCACTTGGCGGCAAATGGTATCGTATGACGTAAACAGCGTATGTGTTTGTTGTTCATCGATTTTTTGTTGAATTTTTTGCTGCAATTGCTCAAATTCGTGTAAACTTTTGGTGGTTTGCGAATACAGAAAAAGAGCTTTACTGTAATCAATGCTGTCAATATCGTGCGGCGAATTTATTACAAGTGCAGTATTTTCGGTTTGCCCCAACAAGCCAACCACTTCGGCATGACCTTCTTTTCCAAAAATTAGAATTTGTTCTTTTTCCGGCGAATTTTGTTCAAAGCGTTTTTTTATTTTTTTTTGCAAACGAGCAACTACCGGACACGTTGCATCAATTATGGTAATGTTGTTTTGTTTTGCAATTTCGTAAGTTTCAGGCGGTTCGCCGTGAGCACGCAGTAGAACAGTTGCGTTGCGCAGTTGTTTAAATTCTTCGTATTGAATGGTGTGCAAACCTTTTTGTTCAAGTCGTTGCACTTCGGCATTGTTGTGCACTATATCGCCCAAACAATAGAGCGGCTGCGTGGTTTTGAGCGCTTGTTCGGCTTGCTGTATGGCATAACGAACTCCAAAACAGAAGCCTGATTTTTCGTCGATTTCTATTTTTTGTGTTGTGCTATGTAGTGGAGTATCCATGTCAGTTGTTCTTCTCGTGTCATATTCGAAGTATCTACCAATACCGCATCTTCGGCTTGGCGCAAAGGGCTTTCGCTACGAGTGCTGTCTATAAAATCTCGCTGTTCAATGTTTTGCAACACCTCATCGAAATTCACATGTTCGCCTTTTGCCTGCAATTCGTCGTAACGGCGTTGCGCCCGTACCTGTGCCGATGCGGTAACAAAAAATTTAAAATCGGCATTCGGAAATACCACCGTTCCTATATCTCGTCCGTCCATTACAATGTTGCCATGCACAGCGTAGCTTTGTTGCAAGGCAACCATTTTTTTGCGCACAAAGGCAATTTTACTTACTTCGCTCACCAAATTGGCAACTTCCAAGGCACGAATTTTGTCCTCAACATTTTCGCCGTTGAGGAAAGTTTGTTGTGCTTTTGTGTGAGGGTTTATTTCAAAATGTATGTGAATATCGTTAATGATTTTTGCCAATTTTTCTTGATTACTTACACAATCATGCCGCATGGCATATAAAGTAACGGCTCGGTACATTGCTCCGGTGTCGATATACACAAAATTGAGCGACTGCGCAATTCCTTTTGCAATAGTACTTTTTCCGCACGAAGAATGTCCGTCAATGGCGATTATCATAGTGTTTTAAATTTTAAGAGTTTGATAATTTTAACAGTGATAAGTAGTTAGTAAAATTTAATGATATGTTTTCTGGATTGCTTCACTTCGTTCGCAATGACGCTCTTTCGAGGGTTAGCACAAATCAACAAAAGAGCGTCATTGCGAGGA